>NZ_JAUCBZ010000015.1:300000-460000 GCF_034676545.1 Pararhodobacter sp. | reverse complement strand
GTGAAGCCGGCCCGTGAGGGACCGGTGGAGCGTTCAGAAGTGAGAATGTTGACATGAGTAGCGACAAAGAGGGTGAGAGACCCTCTCGCCGAAAGTCCAAGGGTTCCTGCTTAAAGCTAATCTGAGCAGGGTAAGCCGGCCCCTAAGGCGAGGCCGAAAGGCGTAGTCGATGGGAACCAGGTTAATATTCCTGGGCCGTGAGGTGGTGACGGATCTCAAGGGTAGTTCAATCTTATCGGATTGATTGGGCTGCTGAGAGGTTCCTGGAAATAGCCCCTCTATAAGACCGTACCCTAAACCGACACAGGTGGACAGGTAGAGCATACCAAGGCGCTTGAGAGAACCATGTTTAAGGAACTCGGCAAAATACCTCCGTAAGTTCGCGAGAAGGAGGCCCGGTTTGGACGCAAGTCTGAGCCGGGGGCACAAACTAGGGGGTGGCGACTGTTTACTAAAAACACAGGGCTCTGCGAAGTCGTAAGACGACGTATAGGGTCTGACGCCTGCCCGGTGCTGGAAGGTTAAAAGGAGAGGTGCAAGCTTTGAATTGAAGCCCCAGTAAACGGCGGCCGTAACTATAACGGTCCTAAGGTAGCGAAATTCCTTGTCGGGTAAGTTCCGACCTGCACGAATGGCGTAACGACTTCCCCGCTGTCTCAAACATGGACTCAGCGAAATTGAACTGTGTGTCAAGATGCACACTACCCGCGGTTAGACGGAAAGACCCCGTGCACCTTTACTCCAGCTTTGCACTGGCATCAGAATTGTGATGTGCAGGATAGGTGGTAGGCATCGAACCGGGAACGCCAGTTCCCGTGGAGCCTCCCTTGAGATACCACCCTTCGCACTTTTGATGTCTAACCGCGGCCCGTTATCCGGGTCCGGGACCTTGCATGGCGGGGAGTTTGACTGGGGCGGTCGCCTCCTAAACAGTAACGGAGGCGCGCGAAGGTTGGCTCAGACCGGTCGGAAATCGGTCGTTGAGTGCAATGGCAGAAGCCAGCCTGACTGCGAGACTGACAAGTCGAGCAGAGACGAAAGTCGGCCATAGTGATCCGGTGGTCCCACGTGGGTGGGCCATCGCTCAACGGATAAAAGGTACGCCGGGGATAACAGGCTGATGATGCCCAAGAGTCCATATCGACGGCATCGTTTGGCACCTCGATGTCGGCTCATCTCATCCTGGGGCTGAAGTCGGTCCCAAGGGTACGGCTGTTCGCCGTTTAAAGAGGTACGTGAGCTGGGTTTAGAACGTCGTGAGACAGTTCGGTCCCTATCTGCCGTGGGTGTAGGAGATTTGAGAAGAGTTGCCCCTAGTACGAGAGGACCGGGGTGAACGTTCCACTGGTGGACCAGTTATCCTGCCAAGGGTAGTGCTGGGTAGCTATGAACGGACAGGATAACCGCTGAAGGCATCTAAGCGGGAAGCCCCCTTCAAAACAAGATCTCCCTTGAGAGCCGTGGTAGACCACCACGTCAATAGGCCGGAGATGTAAGCGCAGCAATGTGTTCAGTTGACCGGTACTAATCGCTCGATAGGCTTGATTTGATCCAGTAACAGCAAGGTTACAGGACAAAAGCTTAAAGACACCCGAAAGTTGCATAACCGCAACCGATGTTTCTGTTTCTTCTCTGGTTTGGTGGCAATAGCACGAGCAAAACACCCGATCCCATCCCGAACTCGGAAGTTAAGTGCCGTCGCGCCAATGGTACTGCGTCTCAAGACGTGGGAGAGTAGGTCACCGCCAAACCTGAAAAGAAACAGACACGTCTCTCTCAAAACGATCTCATAAAACCCAAACAGACAAACATGGCGCGGGGTGGAGCAGCCCGGTAGCTCGTCAGGCTCATAACCTGAAGGTCACAGGTTCAAATCCTGTCCCCGCAACCAAATTACCTAACCTTTTCAAATGGTTAGAGCCAAACAAAAACGCTTGTGTATGCCTCGCGCAAAAACGAGTCAACGCCAAGTCAACGTTTTGTAAGTCCCCCTGAAGCCCAGGGGGCTTTTTGCATTTTGGCGGGTTCAACAACGGCGCTGCATCCGCCCCAGTTGAAACCATCGCTCCGATCCGGTATATGACTCAGTCATACCATGGAGGCGCGAATGACCGTCAAAACCACTCTCAGCTTTACCGACCGCCACCACCAGTTCCTTTCTGAAAAGGTGGGGCAGGGCGTGTTCGCGACCCAGAGCGCTGCAGTCGCGGCCGCGCTGGAACAGATGATGCAGGACGAACAGGAACGCGACGTGGCCCTCTCCGCCCTCGCGCAGGAAATCCGCGCTCGCATGGAAACGCCGCGCGAAGCCTTCATCGACCAGAACGATGCCTTTGCTGCTGCCCGTCGCACCATAGGGGCTGGCGGCGCGTGAACTACCGCATTCGTTTCCACCCTCTTGTCGCGCGTGATCTTGATGCCATCGCGCATTGGATCCTCGACTATGCTGGGCCCGACGCGGCGGCGCGAAAGCTCGCCGAAATCGAGGCTGCCATCGCCACGCTGAAGGCCACGCCCCATAAGGGAAGTCTTCGAGATGAAATCGCCCCTGGCCTGCGTGCCATCCCGGCAGGCCGGAAAGCTGTTATCGCGTTCGCCGTAGACGACGATGTCGCAGAAGTGCTGATCTACGCCGTCACCTATGGCGGTGCCGACTGGGTCATGCGCAGCAGCATGCGCAGTCGCTGACGACGCACCCGGCCCATAGCTGCCATTCAAGGTGAGGTCTTGCGCGGCGTCGCAGCATCACCAGACTTGCCATTCGCTGCGCCTGCAAAGGTGAGCACAACCCAGCCTACCCTATGCTGAGCGAGCTCACCTTAGATTTCGCATCGTCAATGACTACTAAGGTCATCGAGTAAGTTCGCGCGAGATGCGGCGTACCTTAAGCTCATGTATGTCTCAGTTCGGTTCGGTCTCGACCACAAACTTCCAGGTTTCACCCGGCAGCAGGGCGGCGATCTGAAAAACTCTGGCACCGTGGAGCGCGTGGTCGTATGCTGCACACAATAAACAATGTGTGATTTTGAATGCCGAAAAGCCAACCTCAAGTTTTTCTCGACGCGAACATTGTCATTCGAGCAGGCAAGCCGCCCGGTGGGCCTGAAATCGAGCGCGTCGGAGACTTGGTAGATGCCGGATTAATCCGTGTGCTGACTACAGACTTAACGGTTACTGAGGTTTCAAAAAAGCACTCGGCTAACGATTTCGAAGTCATAAGGGAAGTGGGAAGGCCGCATTTCCGACGCATCGTTGAGGATGTACTTGGCGCGAAGCTGCCGGCTGTGACCAAGTCGGACATCAAGGCTGCCCTAGATAAACAATACTCTGACTCGACTTCCGCCATGTTCAAGTCACTGAAAGCTAAGGTGCTTGAAATTGACGACGTTAAGCCGAGCGCCGTTTTTGCAAGCTATGCGGCTGGCAGCGGGTTCTTCTCGGGCGAAGGAAAGAAGGATCAATTTCCCGATGCCTTCACATTTGAGTGCTTGAAGGCAGTCGCCACGAAAACATCGCCCGTCATCATCATTTCGGACGACGGGGACTTCGACGCACCTGCGAAACAGGAAGACAATATCACAGTCTTGAAGTCGTTGCCCGACCTGTTCAAGCATTTGGGCTTCGAGATGGCCGCGCCGCCTGTTGAGGAGTTTCTTGAAGAAAACACCGATGAACTCGCGAAGCTCGTGAACAACGAAGTCGAAGATTGGGGTTTAATTGGTGATGTTGAGGACTCCGAGGTCTATGACGTTGCGGTAGACGAAGTAGAGATAGAGAAGGTTGCTGCCTTTAAGCCCGTCGAGGAAGGCGACTCGGTTCTTGCTATCGCAACGCTTCGGGTAAGCGCTCGTGCGAGTTTCACGCACCCAGACTGGGATTCGGCATCCTACGATTCCGAAGATAAGGTTCTCATTCCCTGGGATGATGTGAGCGGAGAAACCGATTTGCAGTTCTCGGTGGACGTTTCAATGTCTATCGCCGTTGATGAAGACGGCAATCCTGCGGAGCTTGACACGCTGAGTTTCCGAAACTCCAATTTTCAGTACGTCACGCTTCATCCCTTTGAGGACTACAAGTAGCTGCCGCACCCGGCCCTAAGCGGACCTTGGCCACCCAGTCAACATGCTGCGGCGCGGCCCGTCGAAGCAGCCGTTCGTGCATTGTGCAGCATTTTTTAGGCTGAAACGTCTCTGTGCGGACTTTGCGACCACTGGCCTATGTAAGACCAATGTCGGCTATCGAGAAAAGGGCAGCTGAGCGACTACAATTCTGACCGTTCAACAAACGGTCGATGGTGGTGAAAAACTCTTAGCTTGATCTGGGCCTAACTGACTGATTCAATTGGTTCAGGCGGGTTGGAGGATCAGGCGATGATGGGTCGGCAGGGGGTTCAAGAGGCGCTGTTTTACCGTTTCCGCATTGAGGATCACGTCCCCGCCGATCATCTTTTGCGCCGGATCGACTGGTTGTTGGACTTCGGCGCGATCCGCCACGAGTTTGAAGCTCTCTACAGCCATACTGGCCGCCCGTCGGTCGATCCCGAGTTGATGATCCGCATGCTTCTGATCGGGTATCTCTACGGCATCCGGTCAGAACGGCGGCTGGTTGATGAGGTTCACCTCAATCTCGCCTATCGTTGGTTTTGTCGGCTGGGGCTCGAAGGCCGTGTGCCTGATCGGTCGACGTTTTCCAAGAATCGTCATGGTCGGTTCGCAGATGGCGACATTCTGCGCCGCGTGTTCGAGATGGTTGTAGAACGCTGCGCTGCCTTCGGTTTGGTTGGCGGACAAGCGGCTGCAGTTGATGGCAGCACCATTGCTGCCGATGCTAGCCGGGACCGCAAGGATCAGCCGGAGGCAATGCAGAAGACATGGGCGGCCAAGGAAGACACGGCGCGCCCGGTCCGCGATTACCTCGATCAGCTGGCGGCGGAAGCAGGACAGGTTCAGGAGGGGCCACAGCATAAAGCCCCGAAATACCTGTCAGAAACTGACCCTCAGGCGGCGTGGTCCATCAAGGATGGACCTGGACGGTTCAGCTATGAGACCAACTATCTGATCGACACCGATCACGGTATCATCATGGACGTCGAGGCGACCCCGGCTCGGTTGAGCCAGGAGATCGTCGCCGCCAAGAAGATGTTGGCGCGCACCGCCGACCGGCACGCGTTCCACCCTGATGCATTGGCCGCCGACAAATCCTACGGCACCGGCCCGTTCCTCGCTTGGCTGCTCACGCGCAATATCGCACCCCATGTCCCAGTGCTTGACCGCCAGCATCAGACGGGCGGCAAGTATGATCTGAGCCATTTCAGCTATGACACTGACCGTGACAGCTTCACCTGTCTCGAAGGGCACGAAATGACGCTGCGCACAGCGGACCCGGTAAGAAGGATCAAGCATTACAGTGCAGACACGGCAAACTGCAAAACCTGTCCGATCCGCAAGGCCTGCACCACTGCGCCCGCCCGAACGGTCATGCGGCACATGGACGAAGAGGCCCGGCAGATCGCGCGCAATCTTTCCCACACCGAGAAGTTCGCCGTCAGCCGCCGCAAGCGCAAGAAGGTCGAGATGCTGTTCGCCCATCTGAAGCGCAATCTTGGCTTCACGCGCCTTCGGCTCAGAGGGCTGCGCGGTGCCAGTGACGAATGTATCCTCGCTGCCACCGCGCAGAACCTAAAACGTCTGGCGAAACTGGTCCCAGCGTAAGGCCGAAAGAGCCTTCAAAGGCTGGACGTCGAATCAACTGAAAAATATTCAAATTCAGTCGGTTAAATCGGCCCGAAAACGCCCGGCACAAGATGTAGTCAGTCGAGTTTTTCACCTATATCGGTCGTTTTTGGGAGGCCTGAACGGGTGCCCGACGGTTTGACAGTTAAGCAGATTGTAGTTAGTAGTGGTGTTCTGGGGTCCGCAAGAACCCCGTGAGGCGCCAGCTTGATCTTGCATCCTTCCAATTTCAGTTTTTTATGGAGGATGCTTTATGGCGTCATACAACGAAATCCCCGTATCTACTTTGGCTCGTTTGGTGGGAACACCTGATTGTCCTGTGTTGCTCGATGTGCGCATCGATGACGACTTCAATGCTGATCCACACCTGATCCCCGGTGCATATCGCCACCCCTTTTTAAAAGTGATTGATCTGGCCGAAGACCTAAAAGGGCGGGCGGTTATCGTTTATTGCCAAAAGGGGCTGAAAATTAGCCAAGGCGCGGCAGCAGTGTTGCGGAGCTGCGGTGTTCAGGCGGAGGTTCTTGAGGGTGGGCAATTTGCATGGAGGGATGCTGGGCAACCGATGGTTTTGGCTGAGAAGCTGCCCGCTTTGGATGCAACAGGCCGCACTGTCTGGGTGACGCGGCATAGACCAAAAATCGACCGTATCGCTTGCCCTTGGCTCATTCGGCGCTTCATTGACCCACGAGCCCAGTTTTTGTTCGTCGCGGCGTCTCAAGTGATGAATGTTGCAGAGCGTTTCAACGCAACCCCATTCGATATCGAAGACGTGTTTTGGAGCCACCGTGGCGACACATGCACTTTTGATACGATGATCGAAGAGTTTGGCATAGGGAGCGATGCACTTACAAAACTGGCTTTGGTTGTGCGCGGCGCTGATACCAACACGCATGATTTGGCCCCCGAAGCGGCAGGTTTACTGGCCGTGTCGTTGGGCCTGTCACGGATGTATCGTGACGATTTGCAACAGCTTGAAGCAGGTATGAATCTCTACGATGCCTTCTACCGCTGGGCGCGCGATGCAACAGACGAAGGCCACGACTGGCCCGCCGCTTCGACAAAGGCATAAATCATGATCAATGTAAGTGAAGTGCCCGCGGGCGTAAGTCCGACTCTAGGTGAGGCGACGCGCGTTTGGCTAAAGATCGGTCTTTTGTCTTTTGGCGGCCCGGCAGGGCAAATTGCCCTTATGCACAAGGAAATTGTCGAGGACCGTAAGTGGCTGTCTGAGCGGCAGTTTCTGAATGCCCTTAGTTTTTGTATGTTGCTGCCCGGCCCTGAAGCCATGCAACTGGCAACCTATGCGGGTTGGCGGCTTCATGGCACCTTAGGAGGGTTGATCGCCGGGTTGCTGTTTGTGATCCCGGGTGCAGTTGTCATCATGACGCTTGCCGCAATCTATAGCCTCTTTGGAAACGTGCCTTTGGTGGAGGCGCTGTTCTATGGCATCAAGGCTGCCGTCTTGGTAATCGTTGTCGAGGCGCTCTTACGGGTCGCAAAGAAAGCCCTTTCGCAGAGATTGCATTGGGTGATAGCGGGCTTCGCCTTTGTCGGGATATTCTTTTTCTCTATCCCCTATCCGCTGATTGTATTGATGGCAGGTCTTTTTGGGTGGTTCTTGGGGACCACACAAGAAGAGCAACACGTTGTCGATTTGGCGCATGTATCGGTCCGGAAAACTCTGGGCACAATCGTCAGTTGGCTGGCGATATGGTTACTGCCGCTGTTCGCGCTGACCTGGGTGGGAGCGCCAGAAATCCTTACTGAAGTGGGAAGGTTTTTTTCCACCCTTGCCATCGTTACGTTCGGCGGTGCCTACGCGGTTCTTGCCTATATGGCTCAGGATGTCGTGGTGCAATTCGGATGGTTGACCGCAGGGGAAATGGTCGACGCCTTGGGCTTGGCAGAAACAACACCCGGCCCGCTGATCCTTGTGACGCAATTTGTAGGCTTCTTGGCAGGGTTCAGAGAAGGTGGGCTTTTCCTCGGGTTGGCCGCTGCAATGGTGGCGCTCTGGGTGACTTTCGCGCCGTGCTTTTTATGGATATTCGCGGGTGCGCCTTACATCGAATGGATCTCAAGCCAATCACGACTGAAAGGCGCACTTAAGGCGATTACAGCAGCGGTTGTAGGTGTGATCCTCAACCTGTCGATCTGGTTTACCTTGCATGTTCTGTTTACCACTGTGAGCCGCCAACAGTTGGGGCCAGTGACACTTTGGCGGCCGGACGTTGCGACGATTGAATGGCTCGCTCTGGCGCTGTTTCTCTTGAGCTGTTTTCTGGCGTTCCGGCTGCACTGGGGTATTATCAGAATCTTGCTCGTAGCATCCGCCCTGGGGGCGGCTTTGCGCCTGATACTCTGATGTAGTTAAGCGCCGCAGCAGGATGTGCCAAAAACGCCCCTTTTTGGCACGACCACAAAACACCTCGTTTGATGCTGCCATAAACACCGTTCAAAACCCAAGTGGTTGTTGAACGTTTTTGTCTCCACCGTGATTGCAGACTTTAGCTGCATCGCAAAAATTCGGTGAAGAGGGCTCACTGCCGCCGTTAGACAGGTCGCAGCATTCTTGGGTTTGACCGCTCGATGAACGGCAGCTTTCGCGGGACTTCCTCTGAGACCGTGCATCCGCAGCGAACGGCCACTTCCCGCCCTTCACGTCTGTCATGCGGCCGTTCAGACGTATTGGACCTCCAACAATGTATGGCCCGCGCGGTGCTTCACCGGCACGCCCGCGCCTGGTCGCGCAAGACGGCATAATCGCTGAGCATCCTGATTACGACCGCACCTTCTGGCAGTGCTTCGATCTCGGCTGCAGCAACGTCTTGATCCGCCACGCTGTATTCCACCACCGGCGGACAAACCTGCCCGGTTCGATCAGAACCGCCCATCGCGCATGCGCTGAGCAAGAGCATCACGATCAGCGGGACGGCGGCTGGCGGCTTCCAGCATCTGGCGTTGGATTTCATGTGTTCTCTCCGATGTTGAAAGGCGCTCGGCCAACCGCCCGGCACGTTCACCGGCGCGGCGGAGGTTCAGCAGGAACAGGGTGACGGTGATTGCTGCCAGCAGCAGGCCCAGCGCTTTGCGCGCCGGGCCGCTGGCGAGGAGGGCGGTGATCCAAGCCATCAGCGCTGGCCCCGCTTCCAGTCATCGATCCGGGCGTGGATCGCGACCGCTATGCCGATCAGCGCGACGGCGATGAACACCCAGCGCAGGGTGTCGAGGTAAGGCACCAGGGGCAGGATCGCGCTTTGGGTTTCCGCCAGGACTTCCTGCGCGACTTCGACACCGGCTGCACCGACGGTCGCGATGCCCGCTGCGCCGCCGCCTTTCAGGGTGCGGCTGTCGGCCAGCACTTCGCGGGCGGGCTGGGTTTCCTGCACAAAAGGCGTGGAGCGAACTGGAAAGGGTTCGCCCCAGCTGCGGGCTGGGCCGAGGTCGATATGCATGAACCCTGAACGGGGATAGGTCCCAAATCCTAGAAAGCCCACGGCGCGGGCGGCCTCGGCGAAAGCCTCGGGATCATGGTTCGACATGGCGATATCAAACGCCGTACCCAGCATGTGCTTCGAGGCCGGGGCCCCGCCAACGGCGCGGTTATGGCTGGGGCTGCGATAGGCGGAGCGGACGATCAGAGGCTTGCCGAGGCGATTGCGCAGGGATTGTAGCTTGTCCATCGCCTCGGTGTTGATCTTGACAGCGCCGGTGCCGCGGCAGGCAATTTCGGCCGGGGAGAAGCTGGGCCAACGCCAAGCATTTTCGGGCACGTCGTGGAAATGGGCATAGGTTGTGGTCGGCATGATGGTCTCCAGAAATGCAAAACCCGCCTCGGGGGCGGGTGGGGGACAGGTTCAGTGGCAGTCTTTGGGGGACGTCAGTCCGTGCGGCCGCGCTGGAACGCTATGAGCATCAGATCCCGCATGGCGCGGATATCGGTTTCGATGCGCTCCAGCCGGTCGGCGTCGCCCTTGCGGTCCTCGGCGCGCTGGCGATCCACGCGGTCGCGCTCGGCCAGCAGCTCGCGGTCCAGCCGAACCAGCATCGCGTCATTGGTGAAAGCGCGGCGCGTGACTGCGGCCAAAAGGGCGATGAACCCGCCGATCAGTGCGGTGATCGCTGCGGTGAGGCCGTTATCGCGGAAGGCTGTACTGACCTCCTGCAACAGGGTGGTTCGTTCTGTCATGTTGATTTCCTTTAATAATCCGTCTCGACGTAGACGCCGGAGCAGTCGTAGGCGACGGCGGCCGCCGTCGCGCCGTTGTTCATGTAATTGCGCGGGCTGAGCAGTTGGGTGGCGGCGGGCATGTCGGTGGTGATGGTGAACTCGACTGCAGCGCCGCTGACCTCCTCGACCACCCGCACGCCGATGTCCGATCCGTTCGGCGCGGCGGCGATATAGAGCGACAAGACGTTGGTGGTGCTGGCCACCGGAAAGCTACCGCCCAGATCGGTCAATGTTGGCGCGCCGCTGCCATCATTGTGCGCCATTTGCCAGTTTGCGTGGGTGCCACGCTGGAAGCCGATGCCGATGCAATTCACCGCGGCGGCCAGTGTAAGTGTCGTCGCCAGCGCAGCAGTCGAACCATAAAGGCCGAAGAACCCCATTCCGGTCGCCTGCAATGTCGCCATCGACAGCCGATTGACGTAGCTCCAGCCGCCAAGCCCGTCGGCATTGCCCCGCCAGCAGACCCACCCGGCAGAGCGTTCTTCGGCCACGGCATCTGCTGTGGCGGCACTGGTCACGCGCCAGCGGCGCATGCTGGTTGAGAGGTTTGTGGTCACCAGCGTTGGCGTGGCCACGGTGCCAACCGCGGTTCGCGGCATGCCGTTGGTATTGACGGTCGTGCCCGATGACGGAGCCCATGTCGCAATCCGGTTCACCCCGAAATGCGGCTGCAGGGGAAAGAACCGGCCCGAGGGGCGCTGCACATCAAGCCATCCAGCCCCGGCACGGTCGCGGGCATAGACCGCGAGCTTTCCTGCAGGCGGCGGGTCTGGTGCCGCGGGCAAGCTGGGCATGTGCAGTGGTTCGGGGAGTTCGACACGGCCAGATGTGCGCTCGATCCGGATCGCATCATGGAAGGCAGACCCATCCGGGCTGACTTTGAAGGTGAAATCGTCGTTGCCGAGAAGCCCGATCAGAGCTCGCGCCGAAAACCCGGTCTTGAAGGCGAAGGCCGCATCGTTTCCGGCCGCCGCCTTGTTCACCGTCGCCTCGATCCCGGCGCCTGCGTTGTTGATCAGCACGGCCGGGGTGTTCATTGACAGACGGTTGTAGCTGTCAGCGGTCGCCCCGCCGAGGCCCAGCAATTGCGCTGTCAGGTTGGCTTGCGGCATGCCGACCTGCGTCACGGCATTGGCGAAGGTGACTGTGGGTGTGTTTACCACTGTGGTCCCGCCTGACCCAGCGGTGGCGGAACCGATGTTGACGACCGTGGTAGACCCCGAAGCCCCGCCAGTCCCGAGGTTCAGGGTCTTGGTGACGCCGGTGGTTGTGGCCCCGGCGCCCATGCCGTAGGTGGCAGTCGTCGTCGCCGTGCCGATGGTGGCTGCGGCCGCCGACACGGTAACTGTACCCGAGGCGGTCAGGGTGCCGGAGAAAGTCTTGTTGCCGCTGAACGTCTGCGTGCCCGCGAGGATCGCCAGTTCCGACGAGGTGTTTGGCAGCGTGAAGGTCCGGGTCGTGGCGGTGGAAATCCCTGACAGCGAGAACAGCGCCTTCTTGGTCGGATCGGCATCATTCACCAAGCTGAACACGGCATCCGACACATCCACCGGTTCGCCGACCGGATCCCAGCTAGAGCCGTTCCATACGGCGAAGACCGCCTCATCCGCGATCCATGCCAGCCAGCCGGGGCGCGGAACAAGGCGCATCCAGACGCCATCGACCCAGAAGGCGACGTTCAGATCCCAGCCCGACCACAGACCGGTCGCGCCCGATGCCACGATGTGCCGGTCGCCATCGGTCGGACTGGCGGGTGGGACGGCGCGGGTTCGGTCCAGCACCGAAAGCTGGACCATCGCATCCAGCAGGCGCAGCGCCTCGTTGTGGGTGACATGCTTCTGCGCCTGCGATGCCAGGATGTAAGGCAGCAGGAGGTGGGTGGTGATGTCGGACATGATCCTGCTTTCAGAAGCTGAGTGTGACGGATCGCCCAGCGCCCCGGCCGATCAAAGCCGAGAGCTGGTAAATGCCGATGGCGAGGGATTGGCCGGGGCCGATTGGTGCGCCCCAATCGGCGGTCTGCAGGGCGGCGGTGTAAAGGGCGCTGGTCGTTGTCGTGGTCAGCGTGCGCTTGACGGTGCTGCCATCACGGATTTCGACCTCGTAGGCTTCACTGTCCTCGGCCAAAGGCACATCGCCCGCACCCCACGTATCAGCGGCCAATGACCGCGACCGGCGTGTCCAGCGGATCGTCAGGTCGCCGGGGCTGCGCGCGATGCGCCAAGGCTGTTCGACATGGGCCACCGAAAACGGCCGCAGCCCAGCGCCCTCGGGCGTGAAGGTTGCGGCAACAAAGGTCTCGTCGCTGACCGGCTTGGAAGCTGGGCCGATGCGCCAGTTCCATGGCAAGCCGAGGTCGGCTTCGGAAATCGGAAGGGAAGCCAAGGTTGCATCCAGAACCACGACGCGGGCGCCGCTTGCCACCATTCCGGCGACCGCGCCTTCCGTGCCACGCTGGCCACGCAGCAATCGGGTCAGCTGATAGCGCCCCGGTGCGATAAGTTCTGCAACGCCTGCTTGGACGATCTCCCACTGCCCTGCGCCGGTCTCGACGGCCAGCGCATTGGCCCCACCCAGCAAGGTGATGTCCGTGACGCTTTCCAGCGTGCCGGAATAGAGATCGACCACCAGCGCATTGGCCAGATCGAAGCGTGACACCGGCCCCGCATAAAAGTCGGCCGCCAGCACGCCCAAGCGCGCCCGGGTGCCAAAAGTGGTCAGCAGGGCAAAGCCATCTGTCGCGGCGCTGCGGTAGACGGCGATCTCGCCAGGCCATGGCTTGGCATGGGCCGCGACCATGGGGCGATGTGCTGGCTGATCTTCGCGCAACAGAGGTAGGTCTAGCAACACCACATCGGGTGCGCCGAACACGGTCGGGGTCGACAGGGACGCCGGTCGAGGCTCTCCAGGCGGCAGATCATAGACGGCCCGGTCCTGACGCACCGCATCGACGCTGCGCAGGTCGGAGTCCGCGATGGAGACCAGCCGCATTTCTGTCAGGCGCCCGTCATGGTCGAGCAGGATGACATCACAGGGATCCAGCGCCAGACGCGAGGGCGGCAGACGGAACGCGGCACTTTCTCGGCCAACCCATGCCTCTATCAGCGCGCGACGGCAGCGGCGTTCGGCTTCTTCGGGCGGGATCGCCATCGGGAAAGACTCGAACGCGATGCGGGTGGTGTCGACCGTGATGCGGCGTGCTTCAACTTGGGCTGCGTCATAATCCTCGTCGGCCCGCGCGACCTGCCATTTCAGAGCCTGGGGCAGTTCGGTTTCCTGCGCGCGCGTCAGTTCCATCACATCGCCCTGTGCGGAAGCGGGCGCGACCATGCTGTCGGGCGTGATGGTCAGACCAGCAATCCGGCCGCGCATCAGGAACTTGATGCGCCCCTCGCTCTCGACAGCATCGAAGCCGAAATGCCTTGCCAGCGCGGATATCGAGGCGCGCGGGGCTTCAAGCGCGGAGATCACATAACCCTCGACCGCGCCCCAGAGGCTGGAGACATCGATCAATTCTTCGGGCATTCCGGCACGCAGACAGAGGTGCAGCACCAGCGCCGCCAAGGATACTGCCCCAAGCCGCCCGGTCAGCCAATGCCCCAGCCGCCAGTTCGGCCCATCCGTCCAGACTTCGGTCAGTTCGGGGAAAAACGGATAGGGCCTCGCATCCCAGGTCCAGGCGGCGCATTCGGGGACATGCACCATGCGCGCGCCATAGACCGAGGAGGTCGGATTGTTCGTCCCGGCACCCCAGAACAGATAGGTCGCCTCCAGATAGGCGCGCTGGATCGCATCGTCCCGCCAGCCGCGCGAAAAGTAGGGCGTGAAGCTTTCCGAGGATTTGGGATCGAAGAACACGTTCGGCTGATTGGTGCCGCGATCAATCGCCGGGCAACCCAGTTCGGTGAACCAGATCGGCTTGGATTGCGGCACCCATGCGGTTGGCGTCGCGCTTTCCACACCTCCCGGGCGGTTGAAGTGCGGGTTTTGCCACCAAGCGCGCAGATCCTTGAAGCGGAACACCCATGGTTTGGCCGCCGCACCGTCGGTGATCGGCGTGCGGTTTTGCTCGGTGCGATCTGGAGCGCTGGCATAGAACCAGTCGAAGCCTTCGCCGCCGGTGATGTTGGATTGCAGATAGGCCCGGTCATAGATCGCGGGCGCCAGCGCTGCATCGGCATGATCAAAGCCGTCGCGCCAGTCTGACAGGGGCATGTAGTTATCGATGCCGATGAAGTTGATGTTGGCGTCCGACCAGAGCGGGTCGAGGTGAAAGAACACATCGCCTGATCCATCCGCAGGATGGTGGCCGAAATACTCTGACCAGTCGGACGCATAGCCAATCTTGGTTCCAGCGCCGAGGATTGCACGGACATCCGCCGCGAGAGTCTTGAAGGCAGTGACCGCGGGATAGGTGCTGGCACCCGAACGGATCGTGGTCAGGCCGGGCATTTCCGAGCCGATCAGGAAGGCATCGACGCCGCCTGCCGCTTTGCACAGATGGGCGTAGTGCAGGATCATCCGGCGCAGTGACCATTCGCCGACAGGACCGGCCCAGCTGACATTGGTGCCCGAAATGCTGAAGTTGGCGGGCGTGGCCGTGCCGAACAGGGCTGCTACCTGCGTGGTGGCGGTGGCGGTCTTGTCGACCGATCCTGCAAAACCCGTTGCTGGGGAACAGGTGATCCGCCGCGCCATGGGAACGTCGGCTGGCCCGAGGTGGCCGCATTGGCGCTGTAGGGGTTCGGCTTGGTATTGCCGGGTGGCACGTCCAGCAGCAGGAAGGGATAGAAGGTCACGCGCAATCCGCGTGCTTTCATCTCCTGGATCGCCTGCACGACCGCGAAGTCGGCCGGGGTGCCGCCATAGACCGGACGATCCTCGACGTCGCGACTGACCAAGAACGCATCTGCGCGTGCGACACCATTCACGACCCAAGGCGAAGGGGTCGTCGTTTTGGTGTCCACCTCCACGCCCGGCCGCACCTTGCAGTTCCCGGCCCGCAAATCATCCCCAAACCACGCCACCACCAGGCTGACGCTTTCCACGGCCGGGGCCATCGCTTGCATCCGATCCAGCGCCACCACGATGTCGGCCGTGTCGGAAATCGCATTCAGATTCTCGGCCACAGTGCTGCCGCCTGAGGTCTGACCGAAGCCGTTCAAGGTGCCGCCGCTGGTCTTCTTGACTGGCACCGTGGCGTAGCTGAATTCGCCCGAGGCCGGGATCATTGTCACCGCTTTCACCAGACCCTCGGCAGTGTCGGGATCAGCCAGCGGCCGGAACACCTCGAAGCTGATCTGCGGCAGGCGGTTGCCGAAAGCGCTGAGGTTCAGTTCCTCGAACACAACATAGGCTGTGCCGCGATAAGCCGGGGTGCTGGCGGCACCCATCCTGGCCGAGATGTACGGGTCGGGGGTCTGCGCCTCGTCGCCAGGATACCAGCGCCAGGTCGCGCCGGTCATGTCCATCGGTTTACCATCGGCCCAGATCCGGCCAATGCCGGTGATCTCGCCCTCGCACAGCGCCACGGCGAAGGACGCAAAGTAGAGATACTCGGTGGTGGTAACCTTGGGCCCGCTGCCCTTGCCGCCACCCTGGCTGGTCGTGTTGACCTCTTCGCGGAAATCCGTGGCCCAGATAATGTTGCCGCCGATGCGCATCCGGCCGAACAGGCGCGGAATTACCGCCCCTTCGGTCGAAGACGTGATGCGCAAGCTGTCAAGCCGCGCGCCCTCGATCCGTTGGGCCGGGGCGAGGGATGATACGATCCAGTTGTCGACGACAGACCCGATGGTGGATCCGATGAAGCCACCGATCGCCGCGCCGGAAAAGCCGAGGATGGCACCGCCAAATGCGCCGCCAATCGCGGAGCCGACGGCACCGAGAACCAAAGTCGCCATGGATGAAAATCTCAGATGCTGCTGGAGTTCGGAAACAGGAAGGCAAAGGCGATCTTGCGCGCCCACGTCTGGGTCAGAGTTTCCTCGACGACGCCCAGCCGTTCGTAAGCGTGGATGAAGCGGTCGGGGGCGGTCAGGATGCCGACATGCTTGGCGATGGCGCGGGGTGCCATTCGGAAGAGGATCAGAGCGCCGGGCCTGGCATCAGCCGGGCTGATTTCCGGCATCATCTGACGCGCGCCCTCGGCCAGCACCTCGCACGGACCGGTCTCACCCCAATCCCGGCTGTAGGGAGGGATAAGGAAAGGCTCGTCGCCCACCACTTCGCGCCAGACGCCGCGCGCCAGCCCTAGGCAATCGCAGCCGACCCCGCGCCGACTGGCTTGATCGTGGTAGGGCGTGCCGAGCCAGCTGCGGGCGGTGGCGACAACGATAGCTGGATCGGCGGTGATCACAGCACGTTTCCCTCATGACCGCCGTCCTGACTGGCATAGCGCAGCACGGCATCCTGGCCGGGGATGTTCGGAAAGCCCCGGAAGTTGGCCGTGTTGGCGAACTTGGTGCTGCAGGTCGCTATGCGCTTGTCACAACCCGCCCGCGCGATGAAGCCGTCGCCCTCGGCGATGGCACGCACCGGCGCTTCCAGCAGGATCAGGCTGGCGATGCTGCCATCCAGCCCATGCGCCAGAACTTCAGTGATGCGCCCAGCATTCGCGCCGCTCGTCCAGGTCAGGGTACCGGAGGTGAACCAGCCCGCGTCAAACCCGGCAAGGCCAGAGGCCATGAAGGCCCGGTCACGTAAAAGGTCCGTGACCAAGCCGGTGCCCTTGTAGATGGCGTTTTCCAGGTCGATGCCGCAACGCGCATCGCCCAACCTTGCGTCACAGCCTGCCTGAAACGTCCGCCCAACCGTCTGGCCCAGCACATGGGCGAGCGACCGGACCTCGGCCACGAAAGCCATGCGACCCCGCCGGATTTGCCCGACAGCACCCCGGCGCAAGAGCACGCGCTGGCTGGTGTCTGCCCAATTGACCCGCCATAACTCCACCGCGGCGTTGTCCCAGCGCCCATCGAGGATGTCGGTTTCGGTAATGCGATCCGAGGACAGCACACCGGTCGCGTCCTGCGCATCGACAGCCAAGTCAGACCCGGCGCGGATTTCCGAGGCGGCAAAACCGCTTTCCGGCTCAAACGCTGTGCCATCGAAGCTGAGGGCGCGGTCAAGATCGGTGAAGCCAAGCGCCACCCCATCTGCCCGAGAAATCCGCCAGCACCATGACAAAGTGGTGGTGCCATCATCGAGATGGGCCTGCAGCGCAGGGGAGAGGGATTTCATCTGCGGATCTCCAGGAGCGGGATGGCGGTGATCGATCCCAGCCGTTCAAAGTCGAGGGTCACGTCGAGCATGTCGCTGTCGAAGCGCACCGGCACATCGAATTCGAAACCGGCACGAACGATGACGCCACCCGCAGGGGCGGTGGTGAAGGTGATGACGCCGGTGGTGGTGTCCAGCGTCCAGCCTGACATCTGCTCGACCATGCCCAGCGCGATGCGGACAGTTCCAGCCACCGGTTTGGCGATAGTCCGCACCCATGTTTGCGCGCCGGAGGTATAGCGTTTCGCCAGTTGGAAGGTTTGCAGGCTGCCGGTCCCGGTTCCGATCTGCTGGTCAGTTGCGGTGATAGCTTGCGACGGCAGGGCGGATTTGTAATCGGCCCAATCCTTGTAGCGGAACCCATGCAGGCGGCCGTTGCGGGCCTCGAAGAAGGCGACGACGGCCGCCAGATCGTCAGCGCGGCGGATGCCATAGGCCACGTCATAGCGGCGACGGCTGTTGGCCCAGCTGGCATTGCGTTCCTCGTCGCCCGAGGCGAGTTCCACGATCTGTGTCCGCCGTTCCGGCCCGCCGCGCGCGCCACGGCTGATGTTGTCGGGGAAGCGCACCTCGTGGAATGCCATCACATGCCCCTCCGGCCGAGGGACACCGCGCGGGCGATGTCCGCCGCAACCTGTGTCCGGGACTGCCTGAAGCTTTCGGCGTCCCGGGTCATGATGGTGACGTTGACAGCGGGGGCGCTGGACTGACCTTGGCCGTATCCGGCGGCCTCGCGGCGCGACAACACCCGCTCACCGCGTTGAAGGATTGCCGGAACCTCGTCGGGTTTGATTCCGGCCCAGCCACCGGAATGCATGCGCGGCGCATTGGCAAAAGCCAGCGCAGGCACCATGCGGCCCGGGCCCGGCGCGCCGACCATGCCACCGGCGTGCAGAATGTTGGCGAAGATGCCACCCGCACCGCCCAGCGCGCCCGACAGCGCATTGGCAATGGGGCCGAGGATGAAGCGTCGGGCTGCCAGTTTGGCCAGATCGGCGATCATCGAGGTGACCAAGTCGCGGAAATCCAGCTTGCCGGTTTTCACGAAGTCGGCCACGGCGTTTTCGGCTGAGGTGAAGGCGCTGACCAGCGTGCTGCCGATGTCGCCGCCGATATCGCGGGCTTTCGCGGCATAATCGGCGAGCGCCGCCGTGACGGCTTGCCAGCCGGTCAGTGCCGTATCCGCGCCCTCTGCTGCCGCTGCCCCAGCGTCGCGCGCGGCACCGCCAGCGCCATCGGCTGCGGTCGCGGTGTTGTTCAGTCCTGCCGTGAGGGCGTCGGCTGATCCGGCAGCATCCGCCAGCGCCGCTTCGGCCTCGGCACCGGTGCCGGTCATGGCATCCTTCAACGCCTGCCAGCTGGCCAGCGGTCGACCGGCGGCATCGGCCAGCATCCCAGCGGCCTCGCGATAGCCGTCAGCGCGGGCGCGCGCGTCGTCTGCCATCGCGCCAAGTCCGAGGTCGGGTGGTTCCAGATAGGTCTGGGACAGCGCGGCAGAGAAGGCATCCGCTGCGGCTGCGCCTGCAGCTGTTGCGGCACCCTCAAACGGGTTTCCGATCCGGCTGAGTTCTACGGGATCGAGTGTGCCGATCCGCACCCCACCTTCGCCAGTGGCCCATTCGGGCAGCAGCGCCAGCGCGGCGTTCAGCCCGTTGATGAAATTGTTGATGCGGGTGACGACGCCGTTCAGCATCGCCTCGACGCCCGAGATCAACCCGTTCGCGGCCTGGAAGGCAAAGTCACCGATGGCGCCGGGCAGACTGCCCCAGATCGCGACGGCAGCATCATAGGCTCCCTGGAAGATTGCAGCCGTCCGGTCGCCGAAGCTGACAACGCCAGCAATGGTGCCTTCGAGGGCCGATAGCCCGGCCGTCTTCAGCCCCTCCCAGCCAGCTGCCATGTTGGCGAATGCGGCGTCGAGCGACAGGCCGATGCGGGACCAGACATCCCGCGCGAGATCGCCCAGCAGGCGGAAGGCTTCGCCCACTCCGCCAACCCGGGCGACAAGCTGCGAGAACAGATAGACCAGCTCTCCGGCGCCGACGATCAGCGCTCCAATGCCGGTGCGGATCAGCGCCCCGCGCAAAATGACTAGAGCGGTTGCAAGGCCGCGTACCCATAGTGCCGCAGCAGCCAAGCCCGCCACCCAGCGCCCCGCCATGACGGCGGCGAAGGTGGCAGCGTAAGAGGCCAGCCGCCCGAAATTGCCGATCAGCGCATCAATGGCTGTCCGCAGTATCCCGCCATCGGACGCGAGGGAGATGAAGGCATTGGCCAGCGCCTCGACCGATGGGGCCACGGCCACGGCGATGCGGTTGTGCAGGCCTTCGAACACCAGCGACATGGTGCCAAGGGCGACTTGGGTGCGCCGCAGGGCCTCGATGGCGTCGGTGTCCAGCACCGCGCCGAGGTCGGACGCCTGGTCGCCCAGCCGCGCCATCTCGGCCCCACCATTGCGCAGGAGCGGAAGGAGCCGCGTGGCGTCCGAGGCCATGGCCTCCAAGTAGAAGGTCATCTCCTGCTGGCTGAGCCCGGCGCGTTCCAGTGTGTCGACGTAGAGCTGCAGCGCTTCCGGCCCGGAGAGGCGGGCAAACTGATCCGCTGTGACCCCAACACTCGGGGCTACACTTTCGAAGAAATCCGCCATAGGCCCGCCGCCGGTCTGCAGGAAATCCCCCACCCGGTCGTTCACGTCCTTCAGGATATCGGCGAGCTTTTCCTGTTCGATCCCGACCGTCCGCGCCCCGGCCGACCAGCGCTGCAGGGCTTCGGGCGTAGCATTGGCGACCTGTGCGAACTGCCGGATTTGCGCGGCGCTTTCGGCGGTGGAACGGACGATCAGGCCGAGCGAGGCAGTGGCGGCTGCGGCGGCCGCAGACATGGCGATCCCGACCCGGCGCGCAAAACCGGCAAGCCTGGTGTTGGCCAGTTCCATTTCTCGGGAAAGACGGCCAAGGCCCTTTGCGCCAGCTGTGCCGACACCTTCCAGTTCGGCGCGGACCTGGCGGCCGCCCTCGGCGACCAGACGAACGCTGACCCTTTTTTCAGCCATCGCGGCCCCCTTCCATCTGTTCGTTCAGTTTGCGCACCATCACTGCCTCGATCTCGGGCAGCAGTTCGGCAGCGATCAGGGTGTTCACGCCCAGCGCCTGCGCCAGCGCGAGGGCAGCGCCCATGTCCCAGCCGAGCACGGCGCCGGGGATGACGCGCAGTTGCCCCCCAAGGCGACCGACAAGATCCCAGACCTGCCAGCCCTCCGGCGTCTTTGGCCGATTCAGTTTTCCGGGGCAGTCAGGGCAGGGCCCTGCGCAGGCCGCGCAGTACCGGTCGCCCCCGCCGAAGGACCAGTCAGCGAGGGCGCGGAGACGTTTTTTTCTGCGTCCAGCAGCAAGCCGCGCGCGACATACTGCGTCTGGAAAGCCTCGAAGACCGGCCAGATTTCCAGGAGGGCGTCGATGCCCTCGGGTGAAACGGGGATGATGTTACCTGCGTCATCGCCGACACCCTCCCAATCCAGTACCGCGCGCCGCGCCACGGATTTGGCCATGGCCAGCGCCATTTCCTCTTGGGTCGCGCCCTCTGGGAGTGTTTCCACCGCCAGATCGGCGCGCGCCGACACCATCAGCGCGGTGGTCAGGGGGCCGACCCTCAGGCGCAGGCCGGGCGCAAGGTCCAGCCATTCGGGCGTGGCGGTCAGGTTCAGTCGGATCATCGGTGGGCCTTTCTCAAAACAAAAGCGACGTGCCGGGGCACGTCGCTGGGGAGGGTGGTCTACGAAAGAGACGGTCTGTTCAGGTCATTGGAGGCAGCATTTCTTGAACTTCTGGCCACTGCCACATGGGCAAGGATCGTTTCGCCCGATCTTGCCGGTGAAGACGCCGTTGAACGGATCACCGCTGCGGGGCATCAGGGATGACACGACGTTCAAGCGCCCTGCCGCTTTCTTCGCCAGATACTCCGGCGTGAAGCAGTACCATGGCTCGAGTTCTGCAATGGTGTCAGTGATCAGCGTGTTGCTGGAAATCTCGGTAAACCAGTCGGGCCGACCAGCAGCCACCGTCGCCTGAAGGCGCTCGGTGAAATCTTCGAATCGGCTATGATCGGGGGTGATCAGACCACTGTCGAACGCGGCGCGCACTGCCGTGTCCATGTTTGCAAGGCCAAGAGCCGCGATGCATTCCGCCCAAGACCACCAGACTTCCTCGCCCGTCAGGGTGCCGGTGAGGTCAAAGAAGTCGATCAGGAACTGCGTGATGCTCGGCCGCAACCCCGGGTTTTCCAAGGCAACGATGGCCAGCGTGTCGAACATCTCGCCACGCAGGAAGCCATCGGCGGCATCGTCCAACAGGATGTCGAACAGCGGTTGCAGATCGCCGTCAAACACCCCTGCCATGACACGCGCAGAGGCTTCGGTGATCGAATCCCCCAGCAATGCATCCAAAAACTCCGGATCGCGCCGGAGAAGCTTTGCCAGCGGGCGATAGGCCCGTGTCTCACGCCATTCTGCCAAAAGGAAGAAGATGAAGACAAAGGCATCCATCCGCTCGAGGTCGTCGATCTTTGCCGTTTGCAGTTTGCCGATGTAATCCAGAAAAACCGGCACCATGGCGTCGCGCGATTGCCCTGCCGCTTCCAGAGCTTCGCGTGGCAGGGGGCCATTGTCCTCCAATGCAGCTATGATTTCGGCGGGTGTCATGTGCGGAACCTTTCATCGGGGAATCGTTGAAGGGAATACCGCCATTCCGCGCCCGCTTCCACTGTTCGGATCGTCCTTCATGCCGAATTCAATAGGTCGCAACAGTGTTGACGAGAACGGCGGTGCACATGCGGGCGGGGCTGGTGGCTTTGGCGGCCTGCCAATCGAAACTGGCCTGCACGCCTTGCGGCCCAGCGATCTCAATCCGGGGGATTGGCAGATAGACGGCGTGGGCTGTGAACGTGAAACTGGCGTTGGCCCCGAGGCTGTAGACGAACTCCAGCTCGCAGGGGCTGCCGTCGATGGCTTGGGTTACCAGCGTGCTGTCCGAAAACCGCACCTCGATCCGACCGGTGAGCGCGGCCATGGTCGGGTCGGCGCCGTCAATACGCCCATCGCCCCGGATGGTCTCGATCCGGTCGAGGTTGTTGGAATAGGTGATCTCGGCAGAGACGACATTCCCGAGGGCTGTGCCATTGCGTTTCACCGTGCCGTTGAAATGGCCGAAGCGTTGCAGGCCCAGCGCGGTGGGCGTGCCAGCTGCTGTTGCGGCGGCGATGGTTTCGCCTTGGGCCACCAGCCTTGCGGTGGCGGTCAGCAGGCCCGACCGCTGCATTTGCCAGGACAACTGATCCAGCACGCAGCCGGAATACATGGCGAAGCGGGGCACTTCCGGCATTGCGGTTTCAACCGCCATGCTGGGCAGCGTCCAGTTGCCCGACTGAAAGGTGTGGGTTTTGGGCGTCGTGCCCGTTGTGACCGGTTGGCCGAACGCCGCCTTCAACCAATAGCCGAAGGCCTCGACGTCGATGGGGATCACCACCTCGCCGTCGGCGGTGACCGCATCCTTGATCGGGGCCAGCGGATCACGGCCATAGCCCAGCAGCTCGGATTCCAGCAGCGGCTGTTCCGATCCGAGCGTCGCCCGGGCGAAGGGCATCAATCGGAACCCACTCACCGGCGGGGTGCCGTAAACCGTCTCATACGCAAGCGCCATCTGCGCCCGCGCGCCTTGCGCACGTGCCATGGGGGTCTCCTCGATGTTGGGGGTGTCAGGCCAGCGGCCCGGTGGTGGTGTAGTGCAAAACGACGGTGATCACCGCCGCCTTCAAGGCTGCAGCGCCTTCGATGGGAAGATCGACCGAGGCGGGGGCTTCGGGTTCAACCCAATCGCAAAGGCCGCCCAGCGTGCGGTCGGCTTCCAGTGCGGTGCCGATGGCTGCGATCAAGGTGTCGAAGGCGCTGGCCCGGCCGGTGCCAGCCTGGACAACGACTTCTAGCTCGGCGCGGTGCTGGTAGTGGTAGAGCAAGGGCGACAGCGTAACCTCCGGTTCGCCGGGCTGGCCATCACGCAGGATGATCAGTCCAGACGGCGGGATTCGCTCGGGCAGGATTTCGTCGCGCAGGACAAGGGCGGCAAGTGGTTGCAACCGCGCAAGCAGCGCGGCGAGGATAGTTTCGCGGGTCGTGGGCATTGCAGGTATTTACGGACAACTCTTAAGCAGGGTTGGGTTCTCTGTTAAAATAGTGATGCCACCCTTTTTGAAGTCTGCATCGTTAGTTAAAAGTTTCCAGCCGTTTTCTCGGCAAGTTTCAGATAGAATCAAGTCGTTAAAGTCCGCCCCGCCACCCTCGATCTCACCAAATACCTCGCCATGATTGGCCTTTGAGAACATCGTATCTACTGGGCTTGCAATCTTCAGTATCTGCTTGCATGCATTTGATATCGTCTTAGAAAAAGTGATCCCAGAGGCGCTCTTTCGGAAGCTTTTAAAGTCTCCATAGTGCTGCCCTGCGGCCGAGAATTCAAGACGAAAGCTACGATTTACATATTCGCTCAGAATAATGGAATCAACAAGTATCAAGGCCTTGCATTTCAGCATATTTGAAAGGACTGATGAATATTTTTGAACCCAATGAGGACTGGGACTTCCAGAGGACGGGTTCAGATAAAGCCAGATGTTTGCATCAATAAGTATGGGCTCATCTCTTTGAAACGGGTGCGTCGAAGCCGATACGGCTTTATTCGTCTTCATCGGTTTCCTCCTTCCAGGCAGAGTCGTAAGCCGCTTTGTTCGAGAAGTAGCGCTTAGCATTCTCAACAGCATGCTCGATTAGAGCTTCGTCATCGTCCGAAAGATCAGAGAAATTAACGCGGCCTTCTACAACGCCATCCAAATATTTTCCGCTAAAGAGTTGACCTATAGCGGCATTCAAGAAAGCAGTGATAATTGTTTCTCGCCCTTCAAATGACAAGATAACATCATTTCCGGCCTCGAGTTCAGCGGAGATGCAATCATGAACCTTCTGGGCATCATCTGTGGAAACCCAGACTGTGCCTCCAACAATATCTGCAATCCTTATTTTAACTTGCTTGGTCATCCTGTGAGCCTCACCCTTTCTCCGATACGAGCTTATAACTCTTCGTGTCGGCAGTATTAATTGTGATATTGACGGCTGTTCCAGGAAACGAGGCGGCCATTCTGCTCGATGACACTTTTCCAGCGTGCATTTCCCAATATCCCCTGTCGGATACAATCTGCAACCGGCCCCCATTCATGGTTATGAAATCCTTCAGGAGTTTCAGTCCCAGCCCGCCCGGCACCGGGCCTTTACGTGTTGTGTTGCCGCCCGATAAGGCCCACTCAATGGCTTCGTCGGAGCGCAACTTTATTCCCAGCTCGCGCTGTAGTTTGCGCCTAATCCCAATACCTGCGTCTGCAATGCAGAATTCTAGAACATGGCGTTGAGGAAAATACTGCCCACATGCATCAATCCCGTGGGCTGTTTCAGAATGATCTGCCGCATTCGCGAAGATCTCAAGGATCCCCTCTTTAAATCTTCTGTCGAGGCCCGCCGACATCTTGGGCATGTCTTTTCCTCTGAGATGCGCCTTCAGGTATTCAAAGAATGGTATGCTTAGGTGAGTGGGGAAGTTTTGAAATGGAATTGTTGTCCCATAGGTATCATGTGCTGGGTGGTATCCATAATGCGTAAGGAATCTGTTTTTCCGCAAGATTAATTCAGTTTTCTCGCCGAAATTGCATATTGCTACTTCATTGCTTTCTTTTAAGCGACAAAGAACAACGCTCATTGGTGACGACATATTTGCGTCGAACCAAGCGCATTTAGAAAAATCCAGCTCTATTTCGTCAAGCCATGCCTCTTTAGTGGCAGAAAAGAGCGTTGCCAGCTTTTCAAATCCCTCATGACAACATCTGATGGACGTCACGTCTTGCTTTATTGTGACCACTGGGCGTTTCCTAGCAGCTTGGCCGATGTCGGGCTGACAAAGTAGATGACATTTGACCCAGCGGTTTGCTGATGTCAAATTATACAAGGATCCACCCCGCCACGATGCGCCCCGGCACGCCGTCCACCGCCCGCTCCGCATCCCGCGCCAAATCCAGTCGCTTGCGCAGCTTGACCTGCGGGACCAGCAGGAAGATCGGCACAGTCGCCACACCGCGTCCAGTCTTCGACTTTGACGCCACAGCACGCCCCTTCGAATTTAACCGCCCCTCGGCCACCAGCAGGCTCGGCCCGCGACGGCGGTAGATGAAGCGCAGGCGCAGGCCGGTGCGGCGCTCCCATTCGCCGGGGGTGATGCGGCCGCCGCGGGTCGATTTTCCTGCCGCCGGGGTGGGGATGGCCAGCCAGAACCCATCCTTGGACCGGATCAGGGGCCCGGTGTTATGCGCGCCGATGATCACCGGGGCGTTGGACCAGACAAGCGCGGCCGCATTCAGGCTGTCGCCGGATTTCGGGAAGCTGGCGAGGCGGATGGAGTTGCCGAGCCTTGTGCCCAGCCCCGCGCCGGTGATCTGGCCGCGCCAGGCGGATTTCAAGGAGGTGCCCGCCTCGCGCATGGCTGCGGACACGGCCCTTTCCCCGGCGGCGATTTCGGCCTTCATCAGCGCAACCAGATCGGGATCGAACGCGATCTTCAGCTTCATGACGGTCGCAGGTCCAGCGACCAGATCAGGCGTTCGCGGTCACGCACCGGCTCGCCCTGAATGGTGAAGCTGTCAGTGCCGATCACGATCAGATCGCCCGTGCGCGGATCGGGCAGTTCGGACACCCGGACGTCCACCGTCATCGTGTCGCTGACAAAGCGGGCCGCCCCGAATTCCGTGATGCGGTCCGGGGCGAGGCGGATGACGCGGATCGGGCGTTCTTCGGATGTGGTGGCGGAAATCCACACTGCGGCCGCCGCCATGGATGGGTTGGCGTAGATGCGGTCCAAGGCGGCGGCGAAGGCGTTCATCGGAAGCGCCCGTCAGTTCGAGGTGTGAATGCGGATCGCGATGCGCGGCCGCTTGTTCACCGGCAGGATCGAGGCTTCCGTCATCAGGTCGATCCACCGGCCTTTCTCGTCGAGATGCTGACGCGCATAGAGCGGTAGCCCCATGGTATTCGCCGCCTCCAGCAAGTTCGCCGGGCCGCCATAAGTGGTGAAGGTGTCCATCGTGCCCAAGGGGAACGCGATGCCCTCGCTGGCGGGGACCAGCCGTTCGGTCGCCTTTGTGGATAGCGTGACCGTGCCCGCGTATTCCTCGAACACGATGCCCGCGAAGGGGAAATTGCGGCGCACATCCTGGCGCAAGGGCTGCGCGCCGGTGGCGGCGTAGAACTTGTAGGCCTCTTCGGTCTTGGGATGCGCGATCAGCTTGTCAAAGAATTCGCGGCTGACGAGGGCATGCACGTCCGACATGCTTTCGCCGAGGAGGTTGTCTTCGATTGCCCGCAAAACTTCGCGCACCTTGCCTTGGACATTGGTGCCAGCCGTGCCGAGGACGAAGTCGACCGAGATTTGCGCGAGACCAAATTCGGTGAAGTAGTTGTAGAGGGTGGTGCCAGCCCCATCTTTCACGATGCCGCGCAGGGCGTTCATCTCCATGTATTCGCGGGTCTGGGCGTGCTTGCGCCGCATCAGCTGCAGCTTGCGGTTCATCACCTCGACCAACGGGTCGGCACCATCGAAGACGCCCAGAGCGGGTTGGCCTTGAATGTCGCCCGGTAGGATCACATCGTCATGCGGGATCCACGGCAGGGCGAAGCTGCGCATCGAGCGGCCTTCCCGCGTGCCGACGGTAGCGGGGCCGCCCAGCGGGACGGAGGGCAGCAGGTTCAGCACCCCCTCGTATTGCTCGATGATGACCGACCGTTGGCTCACGCCCTCGAAACGGAAGAGGCCGATCTGGCCGAGGCGGGTGTAGAGGTTGGGCAGGATGTTGATGGCCTGCGTCATCTCGGCCAGCGAGTAACCGCCAGCGTCAAAGGGATTGCGGACAAGGGTCATGGGGTGCTCCGGGGGATTGAGGGGATTGGACGTCAGACGCCGTCGCGGGCGATGATGCCGACGGCGGCAAGCTGGGCGATCTTGGCGGTGATCTTGGTGCTGTCATCGACGGTGGCGCCGTAGGCAAGGCCTGCGCGCGAGACGATGGAAGGGCCACGGGCGACGATAATGCCCACGGCATCGGCGAGGGTCGCATCGACGGCATAGAGCAGCACGGCGCTGGCGACCTGCGATCCGTCAGCCCCGGTCGCGGGTGACAGGGTGTATTTGCCGCTGGCGGTGATCTTCCCCAGCACTGAGCCGACCGGATAGGGCAGGCCTTGCAGCAGGGTGATCACCTCGCGGGTGTAGTTCGGGTTGACCTCATATTTGAGGACATCGCCCATGCTGGGCTGTTCCGTCAGGACGGGCATTGGTCAGTCTCCATGGTTTTGGGGATGGGGAAGGTGGGGGCTGGCGGCGCGGATCAGCGCTTTGCGTCGGTCGCAGCCTTCTTGGCGGCAGCGATGATCGGGCTGTCTTTCGCGGCAGCTGCTGCCGGGGCTGTCGCGATGATGCCAGCGGCATCGCTGCGGGCGGCGAGATCGGCCAAGACCTGAGCGCGCAGGGCCTCGGGCTTCAGGCCTTTCGTGACTGCATCGGCAGCGTCGATTGTCACGCCGAGCCGAGCGGCCTGCGCGCAAACCTGCGCCACCTCGGCGGCTTCGGCTCGCACGGCATCTGCAGTCATGGTGGCGGTGACGGGCGCTGCCGCGTTCACCGGTGGTTCGGGCGGGGCAGGTGCGACCGCGACCGCAGGCATTGCCACAGGAGGAGCGGCAACTGGTGCCGGGGTCGGGGTTTCTGTGGGCGTGGTGGTCATCTGTGGACCCTTTCTGCTGGGGGAGATTGTGCCGCGGGGTGCGGCGGCGAAGGCGTGGAAAGCGGTCACGGGATCGGCGAGATCGTCGGCCAGACCGGCGGCAATGGCGTCGGCCCCGCGGAACACGGCTGCTTCGGTGGCAAGCGCGGCGGCTTGGGTCAGCCGATCCCCGCGCCCAGCGGCGACAGTTTCGGCGAAGAGGAAGCGCACAACTTCCAGCTCGCGCTGCATCTGGTCGTGCACCGCTTCGGGCAGGGGCTGATACGGATTGGCATCGACCTTGTGCGATCCGGCGTGGATCAGGGTGACGGCGATGCCTTTCTTATCCAGCGCGCCACTCATATCGGTGTGCAGCGCCACAACGCCGATGCTGCCGACAGCGCCGGTGCGGGGCAGGATGATCCGGTCGGCCTGGGATGCCAGAACGTAGCCAGCCGACAGCGCATGCTCCGCCACGAAAGCATGGACCGGCTTTTGCAATCGCGCCGCTCGGATGCGGTCCGCCAAGTCAAAAGCACCCGCGACCTCACCGCCGAAGCTGTCGATGTCCAGTGCGATGCCTCGCACGCCCGGATCGGCCAGCGCCGCCTGCAGCTGGGCCGCGATGCCCTCGTAGGAGGTCAGGCCCGAGGATTGCCCGATCCAAGCGCCACGGTGCACAAGTGTGCCCGCGATTTCGATGACGGCGATGCCATCCACTACAGCAAAGGGCTGGCTGCCGTTCCGTTGATGGTGCTGAGCGAGATCATTGCCAAATAGAGAGGCGCGTGCGGGCAGGGCTGCTGCTGCTGCATCAACGGTTTCCACATCCAAGCCTTGGAAAGTGATGTCCTGCCCGGTGATGCGCGGCCCAAGCCCAGACAGAAACGCCAGCGCCTTGGCCGGGTCGACCATCAGCGGTGTGTTAAATGCGCGTTGGGCGATTTGGGCGTGGTGCATCATTCGCCCTCCTTGGGGTCGGGTTTTTCATCGGCGGTGTCATCGGCCTCGTCGTCCTTAGCGCTGTCCTGATCCGTATCTTTTGTCGTGCCTTCACCCGGCCCTTGCGCGGGCGACCCCGGCCGACGGAAGTCGAGGCCCAGCGCCAATTCGCGTTTGCGCTCGGCTGCGATTTCGCGGTCGACCAGCTCGGCGTCGTAGCCGCGCTCCGCCAGTGCCTGAGTGCGCGATTTCAAGCCCGCTTCGATCTGCAGGATCTCGGCCGAAGCGTCCTTCATCGGGTCGATCCAGTCCCATTTGGTGGGCAACCAGGCGCAGGTCTGATATTGGCGGCGCTGGCTGTCATAGCCCGGCAAGTCGATGGCACCCGACAGCACCGCCACATCCATCCAGCGGGCCCAGACGGCACGACACAGCTGGAACACCAGCACGCCGTGCTGCCAGGCTGAGATGCGGCGGCGGAATTCGATCAGGCTGATCCGCGTGTTCGAGAAGTTGCCCTTGGCCGTGTCGCCAGTCAGGTAACCATAGGGCACGCCCAGCGCCGCCGCGATTTGGAGCAGGGTGCGATACTGGAACGGCTCATAAGTGCCGCCCGAGTCTGGCGTGGCTGGCGTCGAGACATCCTCGCCGGGATCCAGCCGCACGACTTGGCCGGGTTCAACCTCCAGATCCTCTTCAGTCGGTTCCAGCGGTGTTTCTGGCGCGGGCGACGTGATGAACATCGCGAACATCGCCGCGATTTTCTTCCGCTCCAGCTCCGCGTCGTCATAAAGGTCCAGCGTGAACAGTTTCACGATGGCGGCGGCGAACCGCGACACGCCGCGCAACTGGCCAGCCTCGACCGGATCGAGGACATGGATCACATCACCAGCTGGAACGCGGACGGTTTCACCCGCGAGGCCGGGATCGGTCAGATCGCCCGGATGGCGGCGCAGGAAGTGATACGCGACACGTCGGCCAATGCCGTCAAACTCGATGCCCTGACGGATCAGCCCCGCGCCGGGCAGGGTGCGGTTCATGTCGAGGGGCAGCATCTCGGCGGGCAGCATCTGCAGTTGCAGCGGCACGGTCAGGCCGTCTTCGGCCCGGCGCGGTCGGATGCGGATGAACACCTCGCCCGACAAGAACACCTCGCGTGCGGCCCGGCGCTGCAAGCCGTAGAAATCCGTCAGCCCTTCGGCATCAGCATCGTCGGTCCAGGCGAGCCATAGCGCCTGCAATTCCTCTTTCTTCGCGGCATCCGCGATGGTCGAGGAAGGCTTGATCCCATCGCCCACCACATTGCTGGCGAAGCTTTCCACCGCGTTTGCCGCATAGCCATTGTTGCGGACCAGCCAGCGCGCCCGAGCGGTGATCGTGTCGCCCGAGGCCGCGATCAGCGTGTTCACATGCGCGCGGGATGCCCTAAACCCGCGCAGGCGACGATGGGCCTGTGCGGCATCGAAGCCACCAATGATCGAGCCGATGCGCTGGCGGAATGCCTCGAACGCCATCGGTCACAGACCCTTCGAGGCAACCGTGCCCCAGCGGCGACGACGTGGCGCGCCGGTCGTGGCCGTGGCAATCCGGGTTTCCAGGTCGCTGATGGCGTTCGCCAGTTCAGCGTCCGAGCCATAGTTGATCGATTTGCCGTCATAGCTGACCGAGCGGACGCCTGCGTAGCGCGCCTCCTGCAGCGCCGCTAAGAGCGCTCGCATCCGTTCCAGATCCATCTCAATCCCTCATGAAGTTCGGTGTGTAGGCCCGGCGTTTGCGCCGCGGTGTTGTCGGTGTTCCGGCCTTGGGCGCGGTTGGGGCCGGTTCTGCTGGGGCCGCAACCTGTGCAGCCGGTCGCGTCTCAACCCCGGCCTGCGCCTCCAGCCGCCGCCAGGTCGCCTCGTCCCAGCGGTCGGCGCCCATGATCCAAGCCGCCGCCCGGGCATAGACGCGGGTGTCGAGGGCCTCATTGCGTTCCCGCATCTTCTGCCATTCAGGGTGGGCATAGCCGCGCTTGTTGCGCACCGTGACCAGCTGTTCCGCCACCAGCTGTTTCAGCCATTCGGTGTCGATCCAATCTGGCAAGTGAACGGTGCCGGGCGCGTCCAGCACGCCCAGCGCCCGGTCTTCATCGCTCGGCCGTTCCAGCCGCAGGAAGCGGTAGGTTTCGGTCTTGAACGTCGCCGTGGCCACCGACCACAGCCGCGCCCCGCGGCGCAGACGCTTGCCGCCGATGGTGGCGTCGACGAACGTTGGGCCCGACACTGGCGTGGCGCGATTGAAGCCCTCAAGCCCTTTGATCGGCGAGACCTGATCGAAGCCTTGTTTTCTGGCCCAAGCGTAAACCGCCGGGGCTTCATAGCCGGTATCGATGGCCAGCTTGCCGATCACCATCACCGCACCATTGGCACAGGTCCATGTCCGACCGAGCAGGGCTGTCAGCTTGTCCCAGCATGTCGGATCGTCTGGACCACCGGCAATCACGATGTGATCGACCAGCCACGACTCCAAGCCCCGGCCCCAGGCCCAGACATCGACCTCGATCCGATCCTTTTGCACATCGACGCCAGCCGTCAGGAAAAGACCACCGACGGGAACCTGCGCACCGCCATAGGCTTCGCGGCGCTCGGCCAGCCGCTGCCACTCGGGGGCGTCGCCGCTCTCGATCCATGTCTCGCCCAGAAGCGTGTTGCGCGCTACACGCAGCATCTCCTCCGAGCCTTGGGCCGCCAGCCATTCCCGCGCGATCTGCTGCCAGCTTTTCCAGCCCAGCGGCGAGTAAAGCGCCGAGATATGGAAACCGATGGAATGCGGGTCAGCAGAAACGGCGGTTGCGCGCCACTCGCCTTGCTCCAGCATCCGCGTCTTGTGATGCTCGGCGATTGGCTTCTCGCAGCCCTCGCAATGATACGCCGCCGTGTCGGGCCGACCTTTGTCCCAGCGCAGGCGTTCAAACTGCAGCCACTGCATTGCCCCGCAGTGCGGGCAGGGCACGAAATACCGACGCTGATCGCTGGCATCAAACTCCCGTTCAATGCGCGACAAACCCCGGATTGTCGGGGTCGAAACCATGAACACCTTGCGCCGGTGCGAGAAGGTGGTGGTCCGCGCTTCAGCCAGCGTGACCGGATCACCTTCCTCGTCAGCAGAAGCTGGATAGGCGTCGACCTCATCCAGAAAGATGTAGCGCGCGGGCATCGACCGCAGGCCGGTGGCCGAGTTCGCGCCGGTCAGCACCAGGATGCCGCCGGGGAATTCCTTCGACAGCATCGAGTTGCCAGCATCGCGCGACCGGGCCGGATTGACCCGTTCGCGCAGAGCCGGGCTGTCTGCGATCAGAGGATCAAGACGACCCCGCGACGTGCGTTTGGCGAGTTCCAGCGATGGCAATACCGCCAGCATCGGCCCGGGCGCATGATGGATGACAAAGCCGATCCAGTTGTTGCCAGCCTCGGTCGCGCCAACCTGTGCGGCCTTCATGAACGAAATCCGCTGCGCCGGGTGCCGGGGTGACAGCGCATCCATGATCTCGCGCAGATAGGGAGCACGCGCAGTGCGATACCGCCCTGGCTCGGCCGCACCACGCGAGGACAGCCAGCGGTGTTGATCCGCCCATTCCGATACGGTCAGGTCTGGGTCGGGGCGCATGCCCTTTCGCCAGCTGCGGAGGATGTCCTTGGCCCCGTCAAACTCTAGGTCGAGGTCGACGGTAAGGTCATCGCTATCCGAGGGAAACTCGGAGATCGGCGAGGTCGTCGAGGTGCTGTCTGACATGGGCTTCCAACACCCTCTGCAGGATCGCGGCCTCGATGATCACCGGCGTTCCGGTCTGTTTTTCCACTCCCAAGGCCACTTCGGCCGCCATCAGCGCCGCCACTCTGTTGGGCCAGGTGACCCAAGTATCGCGTTCCTGTCGGGCCAACCGGAACACCAGCGCTTCCGCCCGGGCCCGGTCGACCAGCGTGCCCTTCTTCTTCTGGATGCCAAGCTGCTTGTCCTGCGCCTGGTAAACCGTCAGCGCCGTGCGGGCCTTCAGATAGGACGAGCTGTCAGCAGCGCCGCTGAACCCGCTATCGCCGCCGGTGCTGCGGCGCTGCTGATCCGGATCGGTCATATCAGCCCGGCGCACGTCGGACGCGGCGGCGTTGATCGACCCGTCGCCATAGACCACCAGCCGACTGGCGCGGCGCGCCTTCTGGATGGCCCCACGCGAGAGGCCGGAATGGGCGGAATACTCGCGTTCGGACATACCTTCCATGGCGATTGAATTGACCTCAAGATATTGGAATTAAACGGAAATAATCTTCTTATTCAGTTGATTACACTCCCGTGCAGAGCGATTCTGGGTCCAAGGAAAACGATGCAACTCACCCCCGGAGACCACGCCATGAACACCAAGACCACCCCCGCCAAAGCCCCCAGCGAAGCCCTGCTGCTGGAGATCGCCAGCAAGCATTTCCACAGCATCGAGACGCTGGAGACCCAAAACAGCGACCGGCTGGACTTCCACGATGTCGCCGTCTGGGCGATCCGTGCAGCACTTGAAGCGGCCTACGCTGCGGGCGTCACCGCCGCGACGAAGCGCTGAGGGAGGGCAGGGACATGACCATGGCCACCACCACCATCCGCATCGAAATCGACACGCTGCCCGACCATCTCGACCGCTCGCGCCCCAACGTGGTGGCGGAATCCATTGACGCCGCGCTCAAGGAAGCTGGGGTCAGGGCCGACTGCTCGGACCTCTTCTCGCACATAAAGATCGACCTGCCGACAGCACAACTGGCCGCTGCCAGCGCTGTGCTGGTCGATCTGCAGCTGATCTGAGGCGGCACCATGAGCACCCGCGCGCAGATCGCCATCCAGATCGGGCCAGAGGAATGGGCGCATGTCTACGTCCACTTCGACGGCTATCCCGCCCACATGCTGCCCGCGCTGGCGCGCTGGAAGCCGGAAGACATTCTCGCCGCCCGGGAGATACGGCAGGTCACACGAGAGGCACTGGATTGCTTCAGCCCGCCCCGTGCGCCGCGCATCCTGTCCCGCCCGACGCGGGAGTTTGCCCATCTCTACATGTGGATCGGGTGCCAGTGGGTGGCGGTCGAACCGAAGGTCGATGCGCCCGGAGTGTAATCAGAAAGCACTGATATTGCTTGGATTTACCTACACTAACCGCTCCGCCAGAGCGATGGTGATTATACGGAAACGATGCAACTCACCCAAAGGACACTCGCCATGTCAACCCGCCGCGCCGCCACCGACAACGCCAAAGCCCTCGACGCATTCATGACCTCCAAGTTCCAGATCGACGCGATGCTGGAGCGCCTGAAAGTCCTGAGCGACGACCACTTCGAGACACACCCCGACGAGATCAACTGGGGCCACGTCGGCACCCTGAACCACTACGCTAGCCTTCTGCGCCAGATCACCGACGCTGCGTTCAAGGAGGGCGAACATGCCGCTTGATCCCGCCCAGCGCCACCAGATCGAACAGGAAGCGATCTCCGCCGCATGGGAAGCCGAACGCCTCGCCGCGTGCGACGACGCCATCGCCCTGCTGCGCGAGATCGCCGATCTGGACCGTGACGACGATGGTGACGTGATCATCGGCGCGGATGCCGACGGCCACAACGACCTGAGATCGCGCATCACCGCCTTCCTTGCCACGCACGACCACTAGAGGAACGCCATGACCAAGCTGACCGATACCCAGGCCATCATCCTCAGCGCCGGGGCCCAGCGCCCGGAAAATATCGCCTTGCCGCTACCCAAGGGGCTGGCCGGTGCATCGGCCAAGATGGCTGTGTCGAAGATGATCGATCATGGCTGGCTGCAGGAGGTCGACGCCAACCTGCGGCGGAATGAACCGCTTTGGCGCGAGACCGGCGATGGCCATGGCACCACGCTGGTGGTGACAGACGCTGGTCTGCTGGCCATCGGGATTGAGCCGGTGGTGGTGAAGACAGTGGTCGCGATCCGCGAACATGCCGCCAAGACACCAGCTGCCCAGCGGAGGACACCGAGATCAGGTACCAAACAGGCAATGCTGATCGCGATGCTTCAGGCGCCGGAGGGGGCAACGATGGAGGAGATCATTGCCGCGACACATTGGCAGACCCACACAGCGAGGGGTGTTATGTCTGGTGCTTTGGGCAAAAAGCTGGGGCTGGCTGTATCGTCGGTAAAAGACGCTGAACGTGGACGTGTATATCGAATCGGTCCACCTAATTGACGTCGGTGGCGATGTTGGATTTGAAATGTTGCAATTCATTTATTCTGGGTTCGCGTTTGCTTGCGTGTACGCATATCACCGAAAAATCGACGAACAGGGTCTTTCATCGCCAATTCTCGATGGAGTTTCCCCTCCGTGAAATATTCGGCGGGAGCAATTAGGAACTTCCCCTCTGACCGCCCTTTCAGCCAACATTCGGGGGGCATTGTGCGATCGTTCGGTCTTTTGTCTGTTTTCAGATAGATTACAAAGCTTCCGACCGAAAATCGGACAGAATTGATCCCTCCGTGCCTCGCAGGTACTGGCTCTCGGTAATAGTAAACATCGCCGTCCAGCTCAACCAAACGGACTACTGCGACATCAACTGACGAAGGGATTGGCGCATTTTCAAACGCAACCTCCTTTAACAAGGAGCTGTATGGGCCGATGTCGATCTTGCCGAAATGTTTCTGCGTTGCTGTGAATTTCCAAGCTATGCCTGCTGCAAATCGGAGAATTTGATCTCCGTCAACATGTCCCATTGCGGCGAACGAGCCGAGCTCTGCTCTGACTCCACGAAGGCGCTTGAAAAGCGTATAGGCATATCCCTCCCAGCGCCCGAGGATGCCGTCACAAGCTGCACAAAGGAGACTGGGATCATAGTTTCCGGTATTGCTAACTTTTGGCCGCGCTTGGCCTTCATGAACTATCAGTAGCTGCTCGCCCCGTTCGACCTTTACCTCCATGACGAAGGCCTCGGGAATCAAGTGCGCCTTGATCGTGTCGCTTGCACCGCAGTTCTGACATGCCATATACGTTACGCCCTTCAGTAGCCTTGACCAGACTGTAACTGATCAGATCAGCACAATCTAAGTATAAGCTGTTGCCGTTAGAAATGTCCCATGTTGAGCACACTGCCGTCTTCTGCCTCGGCGTCAGCCTGAACTGGACACCGCCTTTTTCCCCGTCGCCATTTCCCACCGCCGCACGGCGACGTCGCAATAGACCGGGTCCAGTTCAATTGCGAAGCACCGCCGCCCAGCGCGTTCGGCGGCAACGATCTGGGTGCCGGAGCCGCAGAACGGCTCGTAGATCAGGTCGCCGGGATCCGCGAACGCCGTCAGCACCGCCTCGACCAGCGCCACCGGGAAAACCGCTGGGTGCGATCCGGCAGCCCCCAGCCCGCCCTTGTGGCGCATGATCCGAAAAACACTGTCAGGGATGCGATGACTCTGGATCGCGTTGCCGGTGCCGGTCTTGGCGTGGACGGTGCCGTCGGCCCCGCGCAGACCACCGCCGCCGAGGGTTTCCCCCGCGTGCTTGGACGGGACCGTCTTGTGGGGTTTGCGGGGCGCGCGGTTGAAGTGGAAAATGAACTCGTGCGACGGGGCCAGGCGGCCGTTCCAGTCGCCCGGCAAACCGGGGCCCTGATCCCACACATACCAGCCAAACCGCCGCCAACCAGATGTGCGCATCCATTCCACCCATCCTTCCCAATAGGGCTGCCATTCGCTGTCGCGGTGCACGAGGCCGAGGTTGACCAGCAGCTGCGCCTCGGCGGTGACCGGCGCTGCGGCGAACACGCCCTGCATCAGCGCATCCCAATCGCTGACCTTTTCCTTGGCCGCGCCGTAGTCCCGCTGCTGCGCATAGGGCGGCGAGGTGAACATCAGGGTGGCCTGTTCGCCCTGCATCAGCCTGGCGACGACGGCCGGATCGGTGGCATCGCCGCAGCATAGCCGGTGCTTGCCCAGCGCCCAGATGTCGCCCGGCTTCGTGATCGGATCAGCGGGCGGGGCCGGGATCGCATCGGCCGCATCATCAGAAATCGCAGGGCGGTCGTCAGCGTCTGCCAGCAGTGCGTCCAGTTCATCCTCGGGGATCCCGATCAGCCCGAGGTCGAAATCCTCGGCCAACAGTGCCTGCAATTCCTGCAACAGCAGCGCCTCATCCCAGCCGCCCAATTCGGTCAGTTTGTTGTCGGCGATCCGATAGGCCCGACGCTGGGCTTCGGTCAAATGGCCCAGCACGATCACCGGGGCATCGGACAGCCCGAGGTGCGCGGCGGCTAGGATGCGACCATGGCCAGCGATCAACTCGCCGTCGGCCGCGACCAGCACCGGCACGGTCCAGCCGAACTCGGCCATGCTGGCGGCAATCTTCGCCACCTGGTTGGCATCGTGGGTCTTGGCGTTTCTGGCGTAGGGCTTCAGCCGGGCGAGGGGCCAGAGTTCGATCCTGCCCGGCAGGAGGGGCGCATTCATGCCGCCAGCCTTTTCGCCTTCAGGTCGGCAAAGGTCTCGCCGGTATCAGCCAGCACGGCATTGGCGCCGGTAAATTGCTGCCAGCGCTCGATTGCGACATCAACATAGGCAGGGTTCAGTTCGATCCCGAAACACACCCGCCCCGTGGTTTCAGCCGCGATCAACGTGGTGCCAGACCCCATGAACGGTTCGAACACCGCTTGGCCGGGGCTGGAGTTGTTCAGGATCGGGCGGCGCATGCACTCGACCGGCTTTTGCGTGCCATGGACGGTGGTGGCATCCTGGTCCTTGCCAGAAATGTGCCACAGCGTGGTCTGCTTCCGATCCCCTGCCCAGTGGCCCTTGCCGGTCTTCTTGACAGCGTACCAGCAAGGTTCGTGCTGCCAATGGTAATCGCCCCGGCTGAGAACGAGGCGGTCCTTGGCCCAGATGATCTGCGACCGCACGGCAAATCCTGCTGCAACCAGACTCTCAGCCACCGTCGCCGCATGCAGCGCGCCGTGCCAGACGTAGGCAACATCGCCGGGGAACAGCGACCATGCTTCGCGCCAATCGGCACGGTCGTCGTTCAACACCTTTCCGGTGCGTTTGGTCTTGGCTGCGCCCGCCTGATTGCGCCAGGACGGATCGTATTCGACCCCATACGGTGGGTCGGTCACCATTAGCAGTGGCTTCACGTCGCCAAGCAGCCGCCCGACCACCTCGGCGGAGGTGCTGTCCCCGCAGATCAGTCGGTGCGACCCGAGCTGCCACAAGTCGCCCGCCACCGACACCGGCGTGACCGGCGGCTCGGGAATGTCATCCTCACCCTCGACCGCGCCGCCATCCACCTGATCAGGATCGCGCAGCAGGGCGTCCAGATCCTCATCGGCGATGCCGAGCAGCGACAGGTCGAAATCCTCGGCCAGCAGCCCCGCGATTTCGTCGCGCAGCATCGCCTCGTCCCATTCGCCCAGCTCGGTCAGCTTGTTGTCGGCGATCCGGTAGGCCCGGCGCTCGGCTTCATCGAGGTGGCCGAGCCGGATCACCGGCACGTCCTTCAGCCCAAGCATGATGGCGGCCAACACCCGGCCATGCCCGGCGATCAGTTCGCCATCGTCGGCCACAAGGCACGGCACGGTCCAGCCGAACTTGGCCATGCTGGCGGCGATCTTGGCGACCTGGTCCGTGCCGTGGATCTTGGCATTGCGGGCGTAAGGGCGCAGCCGGTCGAGAGGCCAAGTCTCGATCTGGCTCGGCGCAAAGACCAGGTCCATTGGGTCGCTTCCATCTGGGGCAGAGCGGACACGCCGATGCGCGCTGGGCGATGCCAGCGTCAGGATCAGGATCCGCGATGTGGGGAAAACGAAAGCGCCCGCGAGGGGTGTCCTCCGGGCGCAATTCTTCGATGATCAATGGGTAGGTCAAGGGGGGCAGCTTTGTCAAATGAAAAATGCACGCGGATTCAATGGCTTCCGTGCAGGTGGCTTCCGCTGGCTGGCTTCCGGCAAGGTGGCTTCCGCAAACTGGCTTCCCTGGATTCCGCAAAGAATCCAGCGAGCCAAGATCGTGATTCCGCAACCCTTTGATAACGAGTCGCTTTTCCCGAGGTCACCCGGCAGGTGGATTCCGCCTGGATTCCCCGGTGAAACTGCCTGTCGCTAGCGAAACGCCGCGCTGCGCCCCCCCGCATACAAACGGGGCCGGGGAGGAACCTCGCCGTGGGGGGCGGAACGCGCGAACTTTCCGACTATGCGAGAAACCGACTACTGTGCTGCTGGCTTGGAGGGAAGTCAGCGCTCCCAGTTTCAGACCTGAAATCGATTCAACTCCAAATGAACGTTCCGGAGGCAAGAGGGTCGACATTCAACGGTGGATCTGTTGAAGTGCATACTGTCTTCTTAGCGTGGCCCTCAGACGTTGCGAGCTCTCGGACGAAGACCTTGGCACTGATGAGAAGTACTGAAGGGGCGGAAGACAAAGATGGAGCCATCGCTCAAGTATATTGATGTGAAGGATCTTCTTTTTGATCCTGAGAACCCACGGCTCCCCGGTAAACTTGCACATGCAGAAGAATCCGAAATCATTGAGTTCTTCATTCGGCAATGCAATTTGCCAGAGCTAATGATGTCGATAGCAGAGAAGGGGTTCTTTTCTGGCGAGCCAATTCTTGTTGTCAAGCAGTTGGATGGTAAGTTTCTTACGGTCGAAGGGAACCGTCGTCTGGCGGCGGTGAAGTTGATTTCTTCGGCTGATCCTGCACCCGTGCAGCAGAAACTGATCGAGCAAATTCGGGACAGCGCAAATCATCGGCCCACGACAATCCCTTGCTTAATTTTTTCTGCAAGAAGTGAAATTCTTCTCTACCTTGGCTATCGCCACATTACTGGCATCAAAGAGTGGGACTCTCTTGCCAAGGCAAGATATCTGAAGCAGCTGAGAGAAACTTTCGATGCTGATGATCACGTTGGCGCGCACCGAGCGCTGGCCAAGCAAATAGGAAGTAAGAGCGCGACAGTCGCGAAGATGCTTACCGGGTTAAAAGTCTTGGAGTATGCCGACTCAGAAGGTATCTTGGCGGAGTTAAAGCTCGAGCCAGATGATATCCCATTTTCGCTTTTGACCACTGGGATTGGATGGGAGAGTTTGGCTAACTTCATTGGCCTCGAAGGTCCTGGCGATGTGACATTAGCCGAGATCAGCAAAGATAGAACTTCAGAATTCTTCGCTTGGATTTTTTATAAAGTCGACGGACGCAAGACTAAACTAGGTGAATCTCGGAACTTTGAGAAGTTGGCACGAATCGTTAAAAGTTCGGAAGCACTAGAATCGCTTCGTTCGGGTGACTTTATCGTTTCAGCAGATTTGCTTACCGAGGGACCTCTTCAGGCAATTAGGTCTAATATTCAGATAGCAATAAATGCTATTGAGCACGCCCAGAGTTCCTTGAGGCTTGTCGAAAGTCTAAATGAAATTGATCAGGCTAGTGGAGATCGTCTAAAGAGGATGGCTAATATTTTAGCTTCCTCCATCACCGCAGTAGTTGCCGCTGGAAATCCAGATGATCAGTGAGTTAAAATGCTTTCTTTAAAAGAGCCGAAGAATTCTGACATTCATACAATCTGTGATTTTTGGGAGTTGCTTTGCTTAATGACACCCGATCAGGAGTGCTCACTCGACTATCTGAACGACTTTGTTTCCGACTATAGGGACAATGGCCGTGACGCATTTTCTGATGACGAGCTTTCGGACGTACTTGCCCAAGCATCTTGGCGGGAAGGTGCCTTCGGCAATTGGTATCCGTTTTCTGTTGACATAGACGGGCTGATCTCGGCAGAAAATCCCCTTACCGATCAGCAGAAATTTTACTTCTTTCTTCTGATTTGTTCTAATTTAGCCTTCGTCACTAATCGAACGCACTGGCAGCCGCTGACAGATGCTTTTGAGAGGGCAAGTCATAGTGCGCTAACAAGGATGTGGCCTTCATCTGGTGTTGCGGTACCGTTTGGTAAGAACACTACTGGGTATACTGGACCCAAGTGGGATCGGCTTAACTTGCTCGGATCGCAAATCGGTGGTCGCCCTAGGTTGACTGAAAGAGATTTTAGAGGCGGTGATGGTGGCGATGGCGGAATCGATTTAGCGGGCTGGCTCGACTTGGATTCACATGAGCCGAAGAATAAGCTGTCGATTTTAGCGCAGTGCGCATGCTCAAGGGAGGAATGGGTCAGGAAGCAGACTGAGATTTCCAGCGTGCGACTTGCAAATATGCTCAGCCCGACCGCACCTTGGATTGAGTGTCTCTTTTCTCCAGTTTCATTTCGTGACAATTTTGGGCAGTGGGCGATACCGTCTAGCGTCGCAAATATCGTTCTGATTGACCGGCTGCGATTGCTTAATTCAATTTCTCCGCCCGACGATCTTGCTGCCGTGGGTGTGCCCGCAACAGTTCAAGGGTATCTTCAGCAACGACTTGCGCTCGTTTAGCGTTGAGAATGCTGACCTAAGGACATGAATTTTAATTGCAAAAACTCACGATTTATATGTCCAATCCGTTCAGATTTCATGCGGCTCTATTTTTTGCATGATTATTTATGCAAAATAGTAAATGCTCGCCAATTGCTTTGCCAAGCAGCGGCGGGACCGCGTTCCCGACTTGAATGTACTGGTCGGTTTTCGAGCCAGAGAACTCAAAGGCGTCCGGAAACGACTGGATGCGCGCTGCCTCGCGTACCGAAATGGCGCGCTCCTGTTCCGGGTGGATGAACGCACCCCAATGGATGTCGCATTTAGTCAGAACCGTGCACGAAAGGCCGTCCCACTTCATCCGACCATAGCGCTTAGTGTGGTCCGAGCGCTTTGCCCTTTTCATCCCCGCTGGCAAGAGATCATGTGGGATGTCTCGCCAGCTTCCGCCAGCTGGAATATGGGCCAAGCGGTCCATGTTTGCTTTTCCGAGACGCGGAGCTGCGTGGTTGGTGACTAATTCAAGACCTTCCCGCAGAAGCCGCTGGAATTCAGACTGTGGCGGGCATGCGTATGCAACGGGTCCGGGGTCCTCGCCATTGGCTAAGATGGGAAGATCGCCAATAGCATCAGCGATTGTGACAAAGGGTAGCAGGCCTTCACCATGGGTCGGCGCCGGATGGGATATTGGAGCGCCAATCCGGTTTCCGATGAAAACAACGCGGCGCCGTTCCTGCGGTACGCCGTACTCTTCAGCGCGGAGCACTTTTTCCTTCACGTCATAACCAAGCGCGCGCATCTCGGTCTTGATCGCATGCACGGCCTCACCGCCGCCGATCGAGTAGATCCCAGCGACGTTTTCCATGACGATCCATTCGGGCTGCAACCCTTCCACAATCCGCAAGTACTCGCGAAACAAGGTCGCCCTAGCGTCGTGCATGCCACGCTGATGATTGTAAACCGAATAGGCCTGACATGGCGGCCCACCGACCAGTACTGTCAGCTCACCACGCTTCAGACCCGAAACTTCCATAAGGCGTTCCACACTCAGGTCTTGAATCGGCCCCGGTATGAATTTCGCGCCCTCGTGTGTTCGGGTGAATGTCTCTCCTGCTGCATCGAACATGTCGTTGCCCGCCAAGACTGAGAAACCGGCCATCTCAAGACCGGCAGAAAGCCCGCCAGCTCCGCAGAAGAGATCAATCGCTGTGTGTGCCATGTCCGCCGCCCGCCTTTTTGTTCTCTTTTTGTGCTGTATTTGACAAGAATTTGTTAATCCGTCAACGATTCATGTCCTGCTCTTCGCGCCGATCCTGCCCTCGAACTCCTGAAGCGATACAGGAATGCCGCCAGTCAACCCCTCAATGGCACTTTCCAGCGTGGTAGAAAACTCCTGAACGACGGTCAAGTGATGAACCGGGCTCCCGGGGCGCCGAACAAAATCGACCAGAAACCAGATCACATCCGCGTTGGACACATGGTTCACAGGGCGCATCGCGCCCATCGACATAAAGAATGGCAGGTCAACCACGATAGCCATCTTCTTGCCCCAACGGCGCAAGGTCGGCACCTTGATCTGCAACTGTGGCATCAACCGCTTTGGGCCACTTGACCGATAGTCTGGACGACGTCCCTCGACGGGCATGGAAATGGCACCGCCAGTGTCGATCAAGTGCCTAAATTCGATGCTCATCTCACGCCCCGAGAAGTAAACGGCCTGTATCTCGACAGCCGTCCAGTCCATCGGATGCCCGACCGGTGAGTTGGACTTAACCAATATCATGTCTATCCTACCGACGTCCTCACCAGCGGCGCTATCCAGATTGCCGGTCGACTCCAAGAAGCCGACCTCTCCCGCTTGCGTTGGTTTAGGATCGCCAAGCAGGCAATCGCCAATGTGCTGGAAGACCGTGTTCTCCTGGTGAAACCGATAGGGACAAAGCGCCCGGATCATCCCGCGTTCGCCTGCTACTGGCTCAACCTTGTCTGTCTCGTCGCTGTAGAGGCGAAGAGAACAAACGCCGCCCGGCTTGGTACATGTCGGGTGGGCGGAGTCGGTTCGAAATGGACAGGTCTTCTCATATTGGTCCTGGCGGGCAAGATTCGCGCGCAGAGCTTCTAGTCTTGCCTGTTCCCGAGGCTTCAGATCACCATGGGATGCAGCTTCCTTCAGTTGGATCAGTCGGTCGACGTCTACTTTCTTCATGGTCGCCGAGCCGACCTTGTGACCTGCAAATGCAACGCGCTCAGCTTGCGTCAGATCCTCGAAGGGCTGACCATACCATTCAGCTATATGAAAACGTTCTGCCATGATTTCTCCCCCGCAGAGTACAGAGGACATTGCCTTACAGGCCCTGTCAATCAAGCGGCGGCTCCCAAGGTGAAGTTATGCACAAGATGATGCGGTCTGGTATCAGACGGTCGGCGGTTGCAGGGCCAAGTTCCCCGTAGGGACGCGCGGCGAAGTACATCATCCACCTCCTATTCAACAATTCAGGATCTCTTGTCCAAGTTTTGAAGCCCACGGCCGCACCTTCGGCATTGCGCATGTTACCTCGACCTCCCGCAACATCCCGCCCTCAATCAGCCCATCCCGGACCCAGTCCAGCGCCTGCCACCAGTCGTCATAACCGCGCCGGGCAGATGCGATCTGTTCCGGATGCGGTCGCCAGGTGACCGGGCAGGCGAGAATGTCTATGGTTTTCCAGGTGCCGCGCGCTGTCGGGCCGCGCGTCCGGATGCGTTCGGTGCCCACGACGACGGTGCCGACGTGCGTGCCGTGCTGGTTCTGCTTGACGATGGTCGGCACGCAGCGCGGGACGACGCCCGGCATCCAGTCCGGGGTCATGCCAGCACGCGCCAGTTCGGCCACCTGGATCGCCATGCGGATGCCGCCGAGGCTGTCGGGCATGCCTGCGACGGTGGCGGCGATCACCTCGGCGTCAGGATGGGTATAGCTGCCCATCTTGTGCTGGCCGCCATCCACTTTGCAGCCAAGCATGGCACGTTGCAGCAGGACGTATTCCAGGCCGAAGCCGAAGCCTTCCTCGGTCACGTCCTTAGGCGGCAGTTCCAGCTGCGCTTGTTCCACCCGGAATGTCCATTCCAGCGCCGCCTGCACGCCTAGCGCGCGTTTGATCTTGCTGCCGCCCGCGCGGCCGATCCGTCCCTGCATGGTCATGGTTGCATTCCTTCAAACAGGGACATCTGCGCCGGGCGCTGGGCCGCATCCGTCGGCCGCCAGATCCACGGGCCCGAGGCCATGGGCAGCTGCGAGAGCGCGCCACGCATGTGCTGCTGCCAGAGGGTGAACTCCATTTCCGAGCAGGCGCAGAGCGCGTGCCCGATGGGCCAGCCCATCAGCCATCCGACGAAGAGCGGGTTCAGACGCCGCCGTGACCGGCCCTTGAGGATCCGCCGCGAGACGACGCGCCCATGCGAGGCAATCATCGAAGCCCAGAGCGGGCGCGAGATCGGGGCGTGCGACGAGGGCTGTAGCCCATCCGGCATGATCGCCGGGGCCGGGCGGGTGAAGCCCTGTTCCGCTCGGTAATGCAGGATGTCCATCCGGGACTTGCCATCGGCCCGGGTGATGCTGGCCTCGCTTGATCCCTTCCAGTTCTGTGCGGCCGGTGTTGGCCACTGCAGTGCCTGTGCTGACAGCTTCGGTTCGCCCCGGCTGTTGATCTTGCCGCGGAGCCGATCCATCTGGTCGTCCGCCACCGGCGTTTGCCATTGTGCGGCTTGCGCTGGTAGCGGTGGCATTCCCCCCGAACCATAGCTCTGGCCTGGACCACCCTTCGTACCATCGGTGGCCTTGGGCGTCGACCAGTTGGTGATGCCCAGCGCTAGCGCCTCCGCCTTGCGGGTAAAATCGCTGTTCCCGGCCGGGTTGTAGCTGGCGGTGCCGGGATGCAGGCTCATCGGTGTGGGCCAGGATGAAGATGCGGAGCCGCTGGTGCGGCGCGCCGACTTCTGCCGCGCTGAACAGACCCGCCGCAGGCGTATAGCCCAGTCCCCAAAGGTCTCGCAGGACGGATTCAAGGCCGAGGGTGACGTGACCGGGCACGTTTTCGAGGAAGACCCACTCGGGGCGGCATTCCCCGATGACACGGGCGACGTCGGGCCAGAGGTGTCTCGGATCATCGGCCCCGCCGCGTTTTCCCGCAGCGCTGAACGGCTGACAAGGATATCCAGCGAGGACGATGTCGAAAGCACCGCGGAAAGGCCGGACATCGAAACTGCGGAGATCATCCCAGATCGGGGCCGGGGCGAAATACCCTGCGCGCTGGGCGGCGATGAGAACGGCACGCGGCCAGTTGTCCCATTCGACAAAAGCGCGGGTGTGAAAGCCAGGTTCGGCGAGCATGAGGCCCAGATCAAGGCCTCCGCCGCCTGCGCAGAGGGACAATCCGTGCCGGGGACGTGACACCATGCCATTCACCGTATCCCCCGCTCGCGCAGGCGTTCGGCCGTAACCAGCCCCCGGCCAAGCATGGCATCGCGCATGGTGTTGCTGATCGCGCTGACTGGCAGGTATCCGTCTGCGTTAACGATCTTGGCGTAGAAGGCGGGGAGGTCGGTGATCGGCTTTGCCGCTGGTGCTGGCACCGCCTTCGGCTTCCGCCGTTTCCGCCCTGCATCCTCAGTCTTGCGCTGGGCAGCACGCTGCATCGCCCGGTTCAGCGCCTTCGGCCCATCGGGCGGTTCGGGGTGTTCCTGGCGGGACGCCTCGGCAGCGGCGATGATCTCCGCCTCGGTGAGCCCCAACTCGTCGCGCCAGCGCTGGACGTGCAGCCGGGGTGGCCAGCCTTGCCACCAGCCGGGCAGGGCGGTGAAATCGAGGCCCAGCGCCAAAAGCACTTCCCCGAAAAACAGATCAGAGATCGCTGCGCGTGCTTGCGCGCCCTCCTCCTCCTTTACTGGTTTATTTAGGGGTTCTCTTACAAGGTTAGTCTCCGGATTTCGGAGATGGCTTTGGGCAAAATCCGGAGATGGCTTTACCGGAAATCTGGAGATGGCTCCATCACCGGAATCCGGAGTTGGGTCGGGGTCCTGTTCTTTCTCCGTTCCCGAAAACCCGTGTCCGGTTTCCGGAGTTGGCTCTTGTGGAAAGCCGTCTTCGAACCCCAGGATGTAGCGGGTCGCTTGGCGCTTGTGCGTGCGGGGATCATGAACGCGAACCCGGTGGATCAGGCGCAACGCTTCCAGCTTTGCGAGATGATCATTTAGCGCAGAAATCGACATCTCCGCGTCGTCGGCCAGCCGTGCTTGCGTCGGGAAACAGCCGAAATCCGGGTTGTGCCGATCGCAGAGAAACCAGAGCACGATCTTGGTGGCAGGCTTCAACCCGCGTTGCTGGATGGCCCAGACCGTTGCCTTGTGGCTCATGGCGCCACCCTCCGCGCTGGAAGCTGCGCTCGGCTGGTGAATCCGTTGTCGGCCAGCGCGCCCAGCGCGTCGTCGACCGAGCGCACCAGCGCCCAGCCAAAGCCCTGCGCGCAGACGGTGTCGCGGAAGACCTCCTGCGATTTGCGCAATCGACCGGTTTCGCTTTTGACCTCGAGGAAAAGCACGCGGCCGCCGCAGATTACGATCAGGTCGGCAAACCCGGCATGGACGCCCATGCCGACGAGGATCGACTGCCGCTTCGCGCCGCGGGGCCCGGCCTCGGTCACCTCGTTCGCGCAGTGATGGACGACGGCGTCGCGGGGCAGGGCGAAGCGCAGCGCCTGCACGATGGCGCGCTGCGCATCAGCTTCGGGTGTGCTGCGCCGGTTCATGCGGCACCGCCCTTCGGGAAGGCGGCTGCTGCGACAACATGCAATGGCCGAGGGTCCAGCAAGCGCAGCAGGTCAATGGCATCGCTGCATTCGCGGGCATCGTCGGTCTGGCCGACGACAACACGTGCCGCCAGGATGACTAGCGAGTCCGGATGCCGCGTGGTGTCGGCCAGGACGCCGCGCGCCTCGGTCAGGCGGTCGTGCATCCAGTCGCCGGAGCCAGAGGTCGGAACGAGGGGCAGGTGAGGCATCGGCGCGTTCATCGCCGACCCCGCGACGTTGTCTTGCGTGCCTGTTCTCTGGCCTCGAGCCAGCTGCGCACGGTGCTGCGCCGGTAATAGACTTTGCGCCCGAGTTTGATGCTTTGCGGTCCGGTTCGCCGCATATCCCACCGCCACAGCGTGTCCTCAGACACCCCGAGGCTGATCGCCAGATCATGCCGACTGATCCAATCCTCCAGCAGGCCGATGTCGGGCCCTGACTGGTTGCTGTCCTGCGTATCCAACATCCGTGATTCCTTCCCCTTTTGCGCCCGATTGCGGGCGATTGCGTCTCGGGGGCAGGGGAGCAGAGGACGAGGGGTGGCAGGGTGGCATAAACCGGCGTATTCAACGCGCCTTTCGTGCCACCCCTTGTTTTTATGACGTTTTTCGAATTATCGCCGTCAAGACGTGGGCGAGTTGTGCTGTCGCATTAACAACCTTTGATTGCACGGCCAGGGTGCAGCTGGGGAACCCTCGGCACGTCAGTGACCAACGCCGCGCGCGCCTCTCATAAAAACCTAAAAAGGAAGTAGCGATGGCTTTACCGGCACGTGTTTTTTGGAAGTTGGAAAATTTGGCAGTGCGCTGGGGGTGCTCGCCTGGTGACATTGTGGGGTGGGCCACGGAAGGCATTATTGAAATCGTGACCAGCATCGGGAAGGTTCAATGCAGCGGAACCGAGCCGCAAGTTGGCTTGGTGGTGGTCTGCGCAGAGGACGTCATGCCGTTGTTTCGGGGCAATCGCTCGGATCCCAAGGCCTGCTTGATCTGGCGCATCCGGCCGCAGGGCACCGACACATGGAAGATCATCACCGATCCCGCCCAAGGCGTGACTATCGAATTGGACGATCTGTTGGTGACTGCAAAAACCGCCCAGCGCTTTGAAGACGAGTACGATCCGCTGCACCGGGTCCATGTCAGCCCCGGGCGGTCATCACGGCACGATTGGGAGGGGATGCTTCAGGCCCTGATGATCAGGTTGTTCGAACATGGGTTGCCGGAATCGCAGACTGATTTTGTGGCTGAAGGTCAGGAATGGTTCGTGGCAAACGCCAAGGATGGTTCCGTTCCGGATGAAAGCCAGATCCGGCGCAAACTCAGCCCGATCTGGCGGGCCCTGAAGAAGCCGCAATAGACCAACGATCCTCATTGACCTGTGGCGTTGATGCCTGTTCAGGGCGAGTTCAGCGCCCGCCCTGAACAACACGCAACTTCGGCTTCATCATCTCCGCGACCGCATTGACCCCGTCCCGCAGCGGCGAGTCCATCATATGTGCATAGCGTTGCGTGGTGCGCATCTGCGAATGCCCCAGCAGTTTGCCGATCATTTCCAATGAGGCGCCGCCGCTGACCAGCAGCGAGGCGAAGGTGTGGCGCAGGTCATGGATCCGCACACCCGAAATTTCAGCCTTGGTCTGGATCTGACGCCAGAAGCAGCGGATTTCCTTGACCGGCTGGCCCGGCACATCGCCGGGGAACAGCCACGGACAATCCCGATGTACGGCGGTTTGCCTCTGGCGCACAATGGCGGCCACATCCGGCGAAATCGGCAGGCGGTGGATCTTGCGCTGCTTGGTGGTGGTCGCAGGCTTCGACCATGTGGCAAACTCGAGGTTGAACTGCTCAAACCGCGCGCAGCGCACTTCGCCAAGACGGGCCCCTGTCAACATGCACATGCGTATGATGTTGGCGGCGCGCTGGTCCTCGGCTACGGCCAGCGCGCTGGCCAGACGATCAATCTCGTCCATGCTCAGATAGCGTTCGCGCTCGGTCTCGATGCGCCGGTGAAACCCCATCGCAGGGTTGTCGGGACGCATCTTCCACTGGACGGCGAGGTTGAACATCTTGCGCAGGACCTCGCCGGTTCGGTTGGCACGGATCGGCGTCGGTTTCGATCCTTGCAGCTTGCGGGCGCGATTGTTGGGTTTGGCCTTGGAGGGGCGCGCGCGGCCCTTGGCCACTTGGGCGAGCAGTCTGTCGACATCATCCAGCGTGACCTCCTCGACCAGTTTGTGCTTCCAGACCGGCTGCACCAGTTTGCGCAGCATGGAAATTTGGTCGGTGCGGTTGGTCGGGGCCAGATTGGGCAGGTGGGTTTCGATATAGCGGTCGATCAGATCGGGGATCCGGGGGGCCGACATCCCGGTTTCCCGTTCGCCCAGCGGATCGCCTCCATCGTCGATGATGCGACGCAGCGCCTTGGCCTGTTCGCGCGCGGCGGTAACTGTCCATTCCGGCCATCTGCCGATGGTGAAGCGGCGCTGGCGGCCTTTGACCCGGTAATCCAGCGTGAAATTCCTGCTGCCCGATGTGAATACGCGCAGCGAAAACCCCCGCACGTCCTCGTCGAAGACCTGGTAAATCCCCGTCCGAGGCTCCGCCGCCCTGACCAGTTTTTCGGTCAGCTTTTCCCTTTGCGCCATGATGAACCACCTCCGTGCTGACGTGACACAGGCGTGATCCGCGCTGCAGTTCAACTCAAACATCGACCGAAGGGGTGGCAGGGTGGCATAAAGCGGCAGATAGAAACGCAGGCTGGTACCGGTCCCTTTTTGTTCTGCTGAGGTGAGTGAAAATGGGTGCAGCCTGCTCCATTCGGGTGGAGGACTGGCATTCGAGTACTTCGACGGCATTTAAGCACAGCGCAGCAAGATGAATTGCTTTGCAGACGCAGCGCGCGCCCGGCCCAGAGCGGTCGCATCTGCCAAGTGGGCAGCCAGATTCCGGCTGATCTGAGACGGTCATTTGTGTCGAACGCGATGCAGCGGCACGCGATCGAAATACTCGGCTATCGAAAACTCATCGATCAGAATGCCCGTACTATCCCCGCAGACTATGCGGAGCACCTTCGCGATCTTCAGCAGGCGCGTCTGTTTCACCAGCAGTTCCAGCGGACGGAAGTGACGAATGCACGCGGGCACTTCGCACGTCAAAGGGCGGACATGTGAGCTCTGAAACTGCGCAAACTGGGTGGTAGGCTGGGGTAACTCTTTGACCGAGAGGGCCATCTTGACGCGGCGAATATCGGTTTTTCTGAGGGGGATAGCTTGTCGAAATAGCTGTCGGGCGCGGTGGCCAGGGGGATCCAGTTCGTGGCATTGGCCATGTGTCCAGCTCCACCATTGGAGCTGAGTGCATTTTCCCTGGCTGGCATCTTGCCTCAGGGTGAAAAGGCACGCTCCGGCTTGCTGCAGCGATCATCACGGAAAGACTTAGAAATTGACCGACAACCGTTGTTACCCTAGCCTCTCATCAGAAATCCTCGGCTGGCTGGAGCAATCAGAATGAATTCAATACTTGATCGGCTTACGGAACGTCAGTGTGAAACACTTAAGGCTTACGTCAATAATGAACAACCATTTGGACCTGAGAACGCAAAATTAGTCAAAGATGATTACTCTCGATTTGTACTCTTCAATGACGATAACGTCTTTTCGCAAGAATATCGAAGTAATCCAAGAATTATAATTGGCCGCAGGGGATCAGGGAAAACAACCATTACATCGAATACGAAATTCATAGATGAGCATACGTACATTCTGAATGTCCAGCCCGAAGAGGCACTTGCTACGATACAGGCAATCGCCTTTCCAAATAAAGGGGCAGATGGGCAGTATGTAGAGTCAATCGCGAAAATCTGGAAGGTTTTTTTCAATACATTGCTCATGGTTGAGCTGTGCAAGAAACATCCTGGGGCAAAGCTAAGTCCAATAAAAAAGTATTTGGCTCAAACCAAAATCCCAATCGAATCAACTCTTGTCGGCGTAATGGGAGCATTCCGAAACAAGGCGGAAAACCTTGGCAATGGAGTGGCGTCATTCGTGATTAGTGCGTTCCTCGAGGCACTGAATAATAGTGACTCGGGCTATGTCCCAGCAAAAGATGAGCTCGACAGGTATTTGTCCGAATCTGACGAAACTGCAATCATTATAATTGATAGTATTGAAGATTATCACCTGAGTATTCCCGAAAAAAAACATGTCATGGGGGGGCTATTGAAGTGCGTTGGTGAGTTCGGAGACCAAAGACGGAGCATAAGGCTGTGCCTTCCCGCTGAAAGTTATTTCGAGGTTCGCAAGTGTTCGAAGAACCCACTAAAGGACTTCAATAGAAATCTTCTGCTCCAATGGCTAGCCTCAGAGATCTTTGGCGTAATCGCGTGGCGGTATCAGATATTCAACAGACTATATGATCGGACGACGTATGATAAATTGAAGCTCAATGGCTATGACCGGTCTGGAAGCTTAAAGACAATTCATAGCCTCCTGCCTCAATCGCTAACCAATGGAATCGGGCTTGAAGAGCCAACCATTACATACTTGATGCGGCATACTCAGTTGCTACCGAGGCAGGCGATTTTGATCCTGAACACAATGTTCTATCGGGCGAATGGAAAATTAGGAGGCCTGAGTCAAGTATCTGGGCAAGATATAGTTAGGGCCATCACCAGCGTCGAAAGTACACTGTGTGAAGAAGTATTCACAGCATATGAGCACAAGTATCCGCTGGCCTATGAGCTCGCAAAGAACTGTCTTCCGGAGCTGCATCGCACTTTCTCAGATGGCGATTTGCATCGTGTCTACAATCGTCATGGCAAGGTGGTTTTTGACAAGGCGAATGAAGAATTGGATTTTCGAGAATTCAAGACGATGTTGGTTGAAATTGGGGCAGTTGGTCGAGTTAAGAATCGTACCGGAATCTATGCAGAGTCAGAGTTTGAGTATGCAATGCCTGGAAGACTTTCACTAAGTGTCGAAGATGAATTGTGCTTGCATCCAATTTTTTCTGGCGAGTTTAGTTCAAGCAAGAACTCGAGCAACGGTTTCGTTGTCTATCCCCAAAAGGAGTGGGTAGAAGGCGAGTCTGGAAGAAGCCTAAGAATTACCATTGGGGACAGATAGCTTTACCCTTTCGGCAGCGCGTCCTTGCGGGGCTTTTTCCGCGCGGATGTCCACAAGGATCTGTCGGTCGTCGTCGTCGCTCGCCAAGACCCGCGCGCGCGTTCTGGATCTAGTTCAGGAAGGGCTCGGGCGACGATTCGGCGAAAGTCTCCAATGCGAGGGCGGCCTCATGCGCGAAGGGGCAAGCCTTGAATATTGAGTGCCGGACGCGATTTCCTTGAAATCTTAGATAACCCACAGGTTGCGGTTCTGATACAATGCTCGCGGCTAAACGATCTAGATTAAGTGGTCTTGCCCCGATGGTAGTCAACGCTAAGTCAACGGACATATGCAGTTTTGGGCAAATCCAGAACGGTTGAATGAAGCCGAATGTTGCCGGGTGCAGTCGAAAAAATACGTGAGAACAAACGCTTATCGCCTAAGTCATTGAAGTGTATCAGCCATTGGAATTGCTCAGGTTTTGGCTCATAACCTGAAGGTCGTAGGTTCAAATCCTACCCCCGCAACCAAAAAATCACATGTTATCAAATGCTTGCAAGCCTCCTGAACGGGAGGCATCTTGCGTTCCCAATTCTTGTCAACGCCTGGTCAACGTTTGAAGAGGCCCCCTGATAAATCACGGGCTTTTGCGTCTGGCAACGTCAAAAGCCTTGTGGCAGCATCGCGCCATGATCGAATTCCGCACCCTTCCCAATGAACTTGCTGAATCTCGGATTCACTGTAAGCGTCGGGGCTGACTGCTCTGCCGTGGGCTTAGAGTGCCGGATAGTGTCCACCAACGATAGTGGACACTATGGGTGCGTGATGGCGCGTCGGACGAAGCGGCTTTGGACGGACGAGGAGAGGCGGTCGATCTGTTTGTAGACGACGGCACCGGGTGTGTCTGTGGTGCGGGTGGCGCAGCGCTACGCGATGAACACCAACCTGATCTTCAAGTGGCTGCGCGACCCTAGGTATGCGCCGGAGCCCTCGGCGGAGCCGGATGAGGCCTGTTTCCTTCCCGTCGAGATCGTCGATCGGCCCATGCACGACGATGACGGAGCCGCCGCTGATCCGGTGCCTGCGGCGGGCGCGATCGAGATCGACAAAGCGGATGGTCACCGGCTGCGGATCAGTGGAACCTATGATCCCGAGGCGCTGGCCCGGCTGATCCGGGGCCTGTCCGGATGATCCCGGTCCCGGCAAACACCCGCGTGTGGCTGGCGGCAGGCGTGATAGACATGCGGCGCGGGTTAACCACGCTCGCGGCCCAGGCCGAGACGGTTCTGAAGCAGGACCCGTTCGCCGGGCACATGTTCGTCTTCCGCGGTCGGCGCGGTGATCTGATCAAGATCATCTGGTGGGACGGCCAGGGCGAATGCCACCGGTGCCGCGGACGCGCTGTCATCGACTACCAGCTCCGCGAAGATCGGAAACGGGCGGTCCAAGGTTGGGGAGCAGTGCAACAGCACCTGAACGCCGGCATCCCGAAGGCGTGGTCAAGTATTGCGCCGCTTTCGCCCGGGTCGTCGCGCCGAACCAGATCCGACTTCAATCGATTTCAGCACCACGTCCACAGCGGATTGGCGGCCCGTGCCCATCACCTTGTCATACTGGCTCAACAGACCGGCCGAGGGGCGCATAATCTGCTCGCAACGCAAATCGCGCGCATTCTTGGCCTGCGCGCTGCGCAAAGCCTGACCAAAATCCGCCAACCGCTGCATCGCATCGGATCCACTTTCGGTCTGAAGGTAGAGCGTGATGACCGGCCCCACCTGCTGCCACAAGCTGCGCACCAGTCGCATCGTGACGGGCCGATCCGCCGCGGCATAAAGAGCGAAATAGAAGTCGCGGTTCAGACGCAAGAAGTCCGAAGGCGCGTCCTCGGCCCTCAGCAAGCCTTCCAGCCGTTCCAGCAGGGCATCACGTGTCGCTTGGTCCAACGACCGGACGGCGCGTTCGGTCAGGTCGCCTTCAAGTTCGGCGCGCAGCTCTGACATCTCTGCGAATTCTGCCGCCGTATGCACCCGCACACGGGCCCCCCGTTGAGGCTCGACGACCAGGGCCTCGTCAGCGGCCAACCGGCGGACCGCGTCGCGGACTGGCATCAGCGAGGTGCCGAAGGACTGGGCCAGCGCGTTGAGGTTCAGCATCTCGCCGGGTCGGAACGCGCCGGCCATCAGGGCCTCGCTGAGCTGGTCATGGACGAGATCCTGCATGCTTTTGGTTTCGATCGGTCTGAGCACGCTGTTCTCCCCTGTCTCGTGACATTCCTAGCCATCGCTGCATGGCGGGTCAAACAAGCAATTGACAATGGCGTCAGCAAGCTAATATCTAAGATAATAGTTTAGGGAGGAATGCAATGTTTCGTCATCCAAGCAACCGGGCCGCACTGGCTGTTCTGGCCACGACCACAATCCTGTCAGGGCCGCTGGCCGCGCAGGCGCAAACGCTGACCCTGCGCACGGGATCTGACTTTGACACGCTGGATCCGGCACAGGTCCGGATTTCGGATGGGTACCAGATGATCACGGGCCTGTACGACCGGCTTGTGGCGTTGGATGCGCAGGGTGCTCCGGTGTCGCATCTGGCTGAACGTTGGGAAACCGACGGGCTGTCCACCGTCTTTCACCTGCAGTCCGGGGTGACCTGTTCGGATGGCACGCCCCTTGCTGCCACGTCTGTTGCGGCATCGCTGAATCGCCTTGCGGACCCTGAGACCAACGCCCCTTACCGCGTCCGCACCTTTGGTGAACCCGTCGCCACCGCGGTTGCGGACGATGCGGCCGGAACGGTGACCGTAACCCTCGGCGCGCCCTTCAGCGATCTGCTCGTGGGGTTGGCGATGCCGTGGGCGTCGATCGTCTGCCCGGCCGGGTTGGCCGATCCCGAAGCGCTGGCGACGACCCCGCAGGGAACCGGCCCTTACGTGCTCGATGCCGAGGCCTCGTTGCGTGGATCGTCGATGGTGTTGCAGGCGCGTGACGATTACGCTTGGGGGCCCGAAGGGCGCGGTATGGATGACGCCGACCGACCGGAAACGCTCGTTGTCCGGGTGATCGGGTCGCACACAACTGCGGCGAACGAATTGCTCGCCGGCAGTCTCGATCTGGCTTTCGTCATCGGGCAAGATGCCGAGCGGGTCGATGCCGCGGGGCAGTTGGAGCGCCGCGACGCCGTACCCTTCAACAACCAGTTCTTGTTGTTCCAGCACGCCGACGGGGCGGCCACCGCGGATATCCGCGTGCGGCGCGCGCTGTCGATGGCGGTCGAGCGGGATCTGGCGATGCTGGCGGCGACGGCAGGGGCCGGGGCGGTGGCGTCCAGCTACATCACCCCGCTGGTGTCGTGTTACGATGAGACCTCGGAAAGCCAGATGCCGATCCCGGATGTCGACGCGGCGCGCACATTGCTGGCCGAAGCTGGGTACGGCCCCGACAACCCGCTGGCGATCCGCTTGATCGGGTTGCCCGCACTGCAAGGGTCGGCCCCCGAATACCTGCTGGAAAGCTGGCGGCAAATCGGTGTCGAAGTGGACCTGAGCAACCTGACACTTCAGGAAAGCCCCCCGGCACTGGCATCCGGGGAATGGGAGGTGGTGCTGTTCCCGCTTGGTGCCCCGATGCCGAGCGCAAACACCGTCTCGGCCTATGTGACGGGTGACGGGCCGCCGAATTTCGGAAACGTCTCGAACGCGGCGTTCGAGGCCGCTCAGCAGGCGGCGATGGTGGCCGCACCCGACGCGCCCGAACGGTGCGAGAATTGGGCGGCGGCGCAGCAGGCGCTGATCGATCAGGCGAACATCCTGCCGCTCTTTGCCTTCACCACGTCGTTCTTCAGCCGTCCGGGCATCAGATATGATGTCGCCGGTCCGTTCGTGCTGGACCTCGGCTCGATCCGCGTGGCCGAGTGATGCAAACCGTGCTGTCCCCTCTGGCCCGGCTGGCACTTGCACGGCTTGCCCAGATGGGGGCGGTGCTTCTGGTGCTCGTGGTACTGACCTTCCTGATGGTCCAATTGATCCCCGGTGATGCCGCGATGCGCATCGCCGGGCCCGAGGCCACCGCCGAGTATGTCGCGCGGCTTCGCGTGAGCCTTGGCCTCGACCAGCCGCTCTGGGTGCAGTTCTGGCACTATGCCACGGGGGTGATGCAGGGCGATTTCGGCATCTCGATCACCACCCGCCAGCCCGTCGCCGAATTGCTGCGCGACCGGTTGCCCTACACGCTTGCGCTAGCCGGTTTGGCGCTGCTGTTCGTGGTGGTCGTGGGCTTCGCGCTTGGTCTCGCGGTGGCGATCCTGACCCGCGAGGGGCGCCGGGCCTGGTTGGATCATGCGTTTACCAGCCTCGCCGGACTCTTTGGCGCCGTGCCCGAATTGATCGCCGCCATCGCGCTGGCCTTCGTTTTCGCGGTGTCCCTGCAATGGCTGCCCGTGTCCGGTGCCTCCGGGGCAACGTCGGTGATCCTGCCGGTTCTGGCCATCGGCCTACGCCCTTCTTTCAATTTCGCTCGCGTGGTTCGGTCCGAGGCGCGACGCGTCCTGCGGTCGGATTTCATGCGTACGGCGCGGGCCAAGCGGCTGCCGGGATGGCGGCTGTGGCTGGTTCACCTCGCACCGAACGTCGCGACCGCCGCGCTGACCATCGCGGGGCTGATCTTTCCCTACCTGATCGGCGGTGCGGTGATCGTCGAGAACGTATTCGCATGGCCGGGTCTGGGCAGCGAGGTGGTGCGCGCGGTGGTCACGGCCAACCTGCCGGTGGTGCAGGCCATCGTGTTGTTGCTGGGTGTGCTGGTCGTGGTGACCAACCTGATCGTTGATCTCTTGCTGGTGCTGATCGATCCGCGCAGGAGGCAGGCCGTATGACCCGCGCCGCATCCTTCAAACGCCTGACGGCGACGCAGGTCATCGCGCTGGCCGGCCTGGCGGGCCTGATCGCCGTCGCGTTGGCGGCCCCACCGATCGTGGGCGATACCGCGACGGCGATGAACATCCGGTCTGCGCATCAGACGCCATCGGCTGCGCACTGGTTCGGAACCGACGCCCTTGGGCGCGACCTGTTCGGCCGGACCCTCGTGGCGGCACGTCTATCGCTGGGGCTGGCGCTGGCGGCGACGCTGGTCAAGCTGACCCTCGGCGTTGCGCTGGGCATGGGGCTGGCGACTGCGTCGCCGCGCGTCCAGGCGATCGGTGCCCGTGTCATAGACTCGGCGCTTTCCTTCCCGGCGATCCTGCTGGCGATCGTGGTTACCACGATCATCGGACCCGGTGTCGCCGGGGCCGTACTGGGCGTGGGGATTGCAGGCATCCCGGCTTTCGGGCGGCTTTCCTACACCCTGTCGACCGGCATCATGGCGCGCGATTACGTGGCGGCCGCCCGGGCGCTTGGGATGGGACGCCTGGCGATCATTCGCCAGCATGTCCTTCCAAACATCTCGGATACATTGGCCGTAACCACCGCAGCCGCGCTGGGGATTTCCATTGTCGAAATCGCCTCGCTTAGTTTTCTGGGACTGGGGGTGAACCCACCGCTGTTCGACTGGGGCCGGATGTTGGTCGAAGGAACGCAGGTGATCTATTCCAACCCGATGGCGGCATTGGGTCCGGCACTGGCGATCGCGCTGGCCGGACTGGTGTTCAGCTATGCGGGCGAGGCGGTTTCGGCGCTGATGCAACCCGCGCAGGGCCGGGTGGCGAGGCCCGGTGCCGCATCGTCGCTTTCGGCGCAGAAACTCGTCGCGCAGGGCGACCCCGTGCTGGCGGTCGAGGATCTGCGCATAGCCTTTCCTGCGGGCGAGGCGGTGCGCGGTGTCTCACTGGCCTTGGGCAAGGGCCAGGTCGTCGGGTTGGTGGGCGAATCCGGCTCGGGCAAGACGCTGACGGCAATGGCCTTGGCGCGGTTGGGGACACATCCCGCGCGCGAAACCGCCGCGCGATTCGATTTCCTCGGGCAGGACGTGTGCGCCTTGACAGGCGCCGTCCGCGACCGACTGTTGGGCACCGGGTTGGGCGTGGTCTTTCAGGATCCGGCCACGGCGCTGAACCCGGCCCTGACCATCGGCGCGCAACTGACCGAAGCCCCGCGCCACCATCTTGGCCTGTCGCGGAGCGCGGCGCGAACCCGCGCCGAAGAAGCCCTGCGCGCTGTGCATATTCCTGCACCCCAGTCCCGGCTGGATCAGTATCCGCACGAGTTTTCCGGCGGGATGCGGCAACGCGCGATGATCGCCATGGGCATGGCGATGCGTCCCGCCTTGATCGTCGCCGACGAGCCGACAACGGCGCTGGATGTCACCGTGCAGGCGCAGATCCTGCACCTGCTGCGGCAGGCCAACCGCGATGATGGCACGGCAGTGCTGCTGATCTCGCACGATCTGGGCGTGGTGGCGCAGCTGTGCGACCGGGTGATGGTCATGTATGCCGGGCGCATCGTCGAACAGGGGTCGGCGGCGCGCATCGTCTCGGAACCCCGCCACCCCTATACGCGCGCCCTTATCGCGGCGATCCCCGATCTTGAAACCCCGCGCGGTGCCACGCTGGGGGCCATACCCGGGGCACCGCCTTCGCTGGGGTCCTTTGCGCCGGGCTGCGCCTTTGCCCCGCGCTGTCCGCAGGCCACGGATCTTTGCCGAACCGAATGCCCGCCCGAGTTTGGCGACAGCGAACAGCGGGTGTCGTGTTGGCTGGAGGCAGGCACATGAGTTTGGCCTGTGACGCCCTGTCGGTGCGCTTCGGCACCCTGCGTGCACTCGATGGCGTCAGCTTGCGGCTGGAACCGGGGCGCACGCTGGGGCTCGTGGGCGAGTCGGGGTCGGGCAAATCCACGCTGGGCCGGGCTCTGGTGCATCTGTTGCCGCTCGGCGGCGGGCGGATTACGCTGGACGGGGTTGACGCCACCGCGCCAAAGCGGGCGGCAAGTCGCGCCTATCGCCAGCGCGTCCAGATCGTTTTTCAGGACCCCTCCGCTGCGCTGGACCCGCTGATGAGCGTGCGCCGCGCCATCGGGCAAGGGTTGCGGCTGGCTGGGAACCGCGATCCACAGGCCCTGCCAAGGCTCCTCGAAATGGTGGGCCTGTCGCAGGCGCTGGCCGACAGGCTGCCGCACGAGTTGTCAGGCGGCCAGCGCCAGCGCGTTGCCATCGCCCGCTCGCTGGCGGTCAACCCGCAATATCTGGTTCTGGACGAGGTGACCTCGGCGTTGGACGTGTCGGTGCAGGCGATGGTTCTGAACCTGCTGCGCGACTTGCAGCGGGAGCTCGGTCTTGCCTACTTGTTCATCTCGCACAACATGGCCGCAGTAAAGGCGGTGTCCGACGATGTGGCGGTGATGTATCTGGGCCGGATCGTCGAGCATCGCCCGGCCGCCGAGTTCTTCGCGGCCCCGGCGCATCCCTATGCCAGGGCACTGCTGGATGCGGTGCCGCGGCTGACAGGGCGCATGGACTTCGCGGCCGCCACGCTCCTTGGTGAGCCACCGGACCCGCGCGACCCGCCATCGGGCTGCCGGTTTCATACGCGTTGCCCCGTGGGTCCCTTGCACCGGTCCGACCGTGCGCTTTGTCGCACGGACCCGCCCGAGGGTCTGGTTGCCTGCCATTTTCCCCTGACGACGAAGGATCCCGAATGACCGCCACAATCTCTTTTTCGCGTCGATTGAGCGATCTTGCGCAGCGGCAGCCCGACGCCCCGGCCATCACCTTCGCGCCTCTTGAAGGCCCTGAGACGACGTTGGGCTTTGCAGCGCTCGACGCATGGGTCGAGGCACTGGCGCAATTCCTCACAGCCCGGGGCGCAAGGCCGGGGCGGTTGGTTGTGTTCTCCTTGCCCAATGGCCCGTTGCATTTCGCGCTTGCGCTTGCCGTCTGGCGCTGTGGGGCCTGCAGTCTTCCGTTGAGCCCGCGCGCGCCACAAGCTGAGTTCGAGGCGACGGTCGCGCTGCTGGACACGCCCATCGTGATCGCCGACCGGTCAGGGGCGACCGTATCCCCCTCGGCCTTGCCCGGCCCCGGCGCGCCCCATGGCCCGCGCCTGCCCGATGTCATCGCCCACCCGGGCAAGGCGATCGGCTCTGGCGGGTCCACCGGTCGGCCCAAGATCATCGTCGATCCTGCACCCTGGGCGCGGGTTCCGGGGGCCTTGGGCCTGCTGGAAACAAACGGGATCCGACCCGGTCAGGTGCAACTGGTGGCCGGCCCGCTCTATCACAACTCGCCATTCTCATGGGCGCATCTGGGCTTGTTCGAGGGGCATCGCCTGATCCTGATGGAGCGTTTCGATGCCGCCCGTGCCGTCGATCTGATCGAACGGCACCGCATTCAATTCGGTTTCATGGCCCCGACCATGATGGCGCGGATCGCCAATCTGGACGGCATCGACGGGCGCGACCTGGGCAGCATCGAGTCCATCTTGCAGACCGCTGCCGCCTGTCCGGGCTGGCTCAAGCGGCGGTGGATCGACCTGATCGGGCCCGACGCGGTGATCGAGGCCTATGGCAGCAGCGAGGGCGCGGGCTTTACCCTGATCACCGGGCGCGACTGGCTGGAGCACCCGGGCAGCGTCGGACGGGCGACGGGCTGCGCGCTGCGCATCCTCGGCGAGGACGGGCAAGACCTGCCAACGGGCGAGGTGGGCGAGGTCTATATGCGCCCGGCGTGTCATCCGATTCCGACCTATCGCTATATCGGTGCAGAGCCTACCAAGACCACGCCGGACGGGTTCGTATCGGTGGGGGATCTGGGACATGTCGATGCCGAGGGCTGGCTGTATCTGGCCGACCGGCGCACCGACCTGATCATCACCGGGGGTGCCAATGTCTACCCGGCCGAGGTCGAGGCGGCGCTGACCGCCCAACCCGGTGTCGCCGATGCCGTGGTGATCGGCCTGCCCGATCCGGACTGGGGCAAGCGGGTGCATGCCATCGTTGAACCGGCGGCAGGCACGGCGCTGGACTCGAAGGCTCTGACTGACGCGCTGCGCGAAACCCTTGCCCCGTACAAGCTTCCCAAGACGATCGAGTTTCTTCCAATGTTGCCGCGCGACGAGTCTGGCAAGATCCGGCGCGCCGCACTGGCCGCCGAACGCAGCGAGGCCGTGTCATGAACCTGCGCGACATCTGGATCACCGGGGTAGCCGAAACCCCGCTGGGCGTGGTGACCGACCAGTCCGAACTGTCGATGGTCGCCGGTGCCGCGCGTACGGCGCTGGCCGAGGCGGGGCTGACCCTGCGCGACGTCGACGGGCTGTTCGTGAACTACATGGGCGAGGAGGGATCGGTGCAGGTTGCCGAGTACCTGGGGATCACGCCCAAATGGTCGGACAGCACCGATCTGGGCGGTGCCGCCTTCGAAGCACAGGTGCTCAAGGCGATGGCGGCGCTGTCGGCGGGCCTGATCGATGTGGCGCTGATCACCTACGCCTCGCGCCAGCGTTCACGTCGGCTGCGACCGCGCATCGAGGACCTGCCACTTACCGGCACCCCGCTGATGCATCTGCTTGAACACCCGACCGGTTTGCCGGTACCGCTGGGCCGCTACGCGCTGATTGCGGCGCGCCACATGCACGACTACGGCACGACCGAGGAACAACTGGCCGAAATCGCCGTCGCGGCGCGTTCCTGGGCGGCGTTGAACCCCAAGGCGTTCAAGCGCGACCCGTTGAGCGTGGCCGATGTTATGCACTCGCCCCGCCTGTGTAACCCGCTCAAGGTGTTGGATTGCTGCCTGGTCACCGATGGCGGCGGGGCCTTGGTGCTGACCCGCGGCGACCGCGCGCGCGATGCGGCGAAACCCGCCGTGCGGGTGCTGGGCGCCGCCGAGGGGATCAGTCATTGGCACATTGCCCAGATGCGCGATCTGACCGTGTCACCCGGCGCGCAATCAGGCCCGCGCGCTTTTGCCATGGCCGGGATCACACCCGGCGATGTGGATGTCCTGCAACCCTATGACAGCTTTACGATCACCGTCTTGCTGGCGCTCGAAGACCTCGGGTTCTGCGCCAAGGGCGAAGGCGGGGCCTTCGTGCAGGGCGGTCGATTGGCCCCTGGTGGAGCCCTGCCCGCGATGACCTCTGGCGGGGGGTTGTCCTATTGCCACCCCGGCGCGCTGGGCTTGCTGCTGCTGATCGAGGCCGTGCGGCAACTGCGCGGCGACTGCGGCGACCGGCAGGTGGCGGACGCAAGGATCGCCGTCGCCCACGGGGTTGGCGGCTTCATGTCTACAGCAGGAACGGTGGTGCTGGCCCATGACTGACATCGCGAAAACACTTGAAACGCTGATCGGAATGGACCCTACGCTGGCCTCGTTCTGGCAGGGGGTCACCGAAGGGCAGGTGATGATCCAGCGCTGTGGAACCTGTGGAGCCCACCAATTCCCGCCGCGTCCATTCTGTCTGGAATGCGATGCCGAGCGCCCGGATTGGGTGGTCGCCACGGGGCAGGGGGTCGTGCACAGCGTCACCGTCAGCCATTTGCCGCCGAACCCGGGGCAGGCGATGGTTTTGATCGACCTGAAAGAGGGTCCACGTCTGCTGATGCAGGCCGAGGGCGCGCCGCGCGTCGGACAAACGGGCGCGGTGCGCTGGGCCGAGGGACCGAGCGGTCAGCCTGTGTTGCGGTTTCGCGCCGAGGGCGCCGGGTGATGGGTCGGCTCGAAGGACGCACGGCCCTCGTCACAGGCGGGGGCCGGGGGCTGGGTCGAGCACACGCGCAATATCTCGCCGCGCAGGGGGCCAATGTCGTGGTCAATGACTTGGGCAGCGATCTTGACGGCGCAGGTACCGATGCCAAACCGGCACAAATCGTGGTCGACGCCATCACCCAAAGCGGCGGCCATGCCGTCGCCTGCCAGAGTGATGTGGGTGACTGGGATCAGGCCGGTGCCAGCGTTGCCTGCGCGATCGAAACGTTCGGCGGCCTCGATATCCTGGTCAACAATGCCGGGATCCTGCGTGATCGGACCTTGGCCAAGATGAGCGAGAGCGAATGGGATGCCGTGATCCGCGTGAATCTGAAGGGCCACGCTGCACCCGCGCATCACGCTGCCGCCTATTGGCGCGCCGAAGCGCAGGCAGGCCGACGCCGCGCGGCCTCGGTCATTCACACAACGTCGGTCGCGGGGTTCTCGGGCAATCACGGTCAGGCCAACTATGCGGCAGCCAAGCTTGCAGTGGTGGCGCTTTCCCACACGATGGCGATCGAGGGCCGGTCCTTCGGGATGCGCTCGAACGCGGTATCCCCCGCAGCGCGCACCCGGATATCGCAAGACAGCGTCACTCCGCTTTCGGACCCCGATGCCTTCGATGCCCTAAATCCGGCCAATGTCTCTCCGTTGATCGGATGGCTAGCCGAGGCGGGGTGCACCGCCAACGCGCAGGTGTTCCATGTCTTTGGTGACAGCCTTTTCGTGATGGCTATCCCAGCGGTCGCTGCAAGGCTTTCAAACCGCGGACTTGCTTGGACCGCCGAGAATCTCGATGCCGCGCTAGCAGAGGCGTTGGTTGACCCCATTCCTTCCACCCATTTCTTCCAGGAGTTCCAATGAGCACACCGCATCACTTCAACACCGTCTCCATCATCGGTTCGGGGATAATGGGGTCCGGGATCGCACAGGTCGTTGCCGCCTCCACGGGTGCTACCGTCCATCTTTGCGATCTTGATCGGGCGCGTCTCGACGGGGCGCTCGACCGGATCGAGAACGGGCGCTTCGGGCTGCGGCGCAGCGCCGAACGCGGCAGGATTTCGCCGGGGACGTGGAGGCGATCATGGCTAGGATCGAGGCGCATACCGACCTTGCCGCCGCATGCGCGGCGACGGACCTCGTGATCGAGGCCATCCCCGAGGACATGGCGCTGAAATGCAGACTGTTTCGCCAACTTGACGACCTGTGCCCCGACCATACCGTATTGACCAGCAACACCGCCGGCCTGCCGATTACTGCCATGGCATGGGCGACACGGCGGCCTGACAAAGTCGTCGGCTGGCATTGGGCGCAACCAACGGCCGTCATCAAGCTTGCCGAGATCGTGATCCATGCGGATACGGACCCGGTTGTCGCCGAGAGGGTGTGCAGCTTCGCGGCCGCCTGTGGCAAGAATCCGGAAAAGATACAGGACAACCCGTTCGCCTGGGGCTTCGTCGCCAACAGGATCTTTGACGCCGCGCACAAGGAAGCGCTCCGCGTCGTCGAGGAAGGTGTGGCGACTGCCGAGCAGGTCGACCGAATCCTAAAGGATTCTTATCGCTGGCCCGTCGGACCCTTGGAGATGCGAAGCCAGAGTAGTTTCGAATAACCCGGGTCTTGATCCGGGCCGCCTCGCACAGCCCCGCACCTGCTCCCTCAACACCGTGTAATCCGCCAGCCACCCCACAATCGCTGCCCCCTCTGGCAGCGCGGCCACTTCCTCGGCCACGCGCCCTTGCTCCTCTCGACTGTACGCCACCACCGGCGGGCAGACCTCGCTGGCGGTCTCAAAACTTCCCCCTGCGCAGCCGCTCAAGAAGATCATCGCGATCGCGAGGGCGGCGCGCGGCGGCGTCCAGCATCTGTCGGTGGATGACATGGGTGCGCTCCAGGGTTTCGAGCCGTTCGGCGGCGCGGCCCGCGCGCTCGGCCGTGCGGCGAAGGTTGAGGAGAAACAGGGTGATGGTGAGCGCGACGAGGGCGAGAGCGACCGCCCGGCGCGCCCAGGGCTGCAGGAGCTGCCGAAACAATAGGCTCTCCAGCATCACCGCCGGCCCCGCTTCCAATCATCGACGCGTGCGTAAACCGCCACGGCAATCCCGCCCAGCGCCAGGGCGATGAAGAGCCAGCGGAGCATGCCGAGATATGGGATCAACGGCAAAACCGCATCCTGCGCCTCGCTTAGGTGTTCAGTCCCGGCATCTGGTGGATCGGATCTAAGATGAATCTGTCTGGCTCGGATGTCCAGATCTTGCAGATGTATTCGTAAGGAGTGAGGCCGCCGAGGGTCTTAGCCGGCGCGCAAAATTGTAGGCGGCCATGAAGTCGGTGAGATGGGTGCGGAGCTGGGTGTGGTCATCGTCGTGGAAGCGCTTGACCGTTGCGTCCTTGATCGTGCGGTTCATCCGCTCGACCTGGCCATTTGTCCAAGGGTGGTTGGGCTTCGTGAGGCGGTGCTCGATACCGTTGGCCTCGCAGATCATGTCAAAGCGCATGGGCCTGGAATAGATGGTATTCCGGTTCCGGGGCTGCTCGGCGAACTGAATGCCGTTGTCGGTGAGAATGGTGTGGACCTGATACGGCACGGCTTCGAGCATGTGCTGCAGGAACTCCTAGGCCGTCTTCCTATCTGCCTTATCGACCAACTGGGTCACGGCAAACTTGCTCGTGCGGTCGATGCCGACGAACAAGAACAGCTTCCCCTCGGCGGTCTGCACTTCGGCGATGTCGATATGGAAGAAGCCGATAGGGTAGCGCTTGAACTTCTGGCGCTTTGGCTTGTCGCCCTCGACATCAGGCAGCCGGGAAATGCCGTGTCGCTGCAGACACCGATGCAGCGCTGAGCGTGAGAGATGCGGGATGGATGGCTGCAGGGCATAGAGGCAGTCGTCTAACGGCAGCAGCGTGTGCCGCCGGAACGCCACAACCGTTGCCTCTTCGGCCTCGGACAAAACGGTGGAACGCGGCTCCTTCGGCCCGGTCTTGAGATCCTCGACCGACTGTCGCTTGCGCCACTTCGCCACCGTCTTCTGGTTTATGCCCAGTTCCCGGCTCAGCGTCGCGAGCGAAGCTTGCGATCGTTGTATTGCAGCTCTGACAGCGTGCGTGGTCGTGGCGCTCCCATGACGAACTTGTCCCATAATGCTTCCTTCCATTCCTGAGAAAGGATCGCACCATCAAACCGTGGGATCAAACACCTAGATTCGGGGGAGATTACCCCCCGCAGGCCTCGCTATCCCGCCACTTCCATGGCGAACTTTCGCACAGCCGTTCTCATGCAGGTCCGCAAGTCGATGTTGCAATGGTGCCCAAGGTGCCTCGTCGTTGTCCGTTAGCCTCAAGAACGTGTTGTCGTATGACGTTCCGCAAAACGGGCGAGGCCTGTCTGCCGTTCGGGCCGGTCCATGAGATGGCGGTGCAACGCGGCTTCCAGCGCGAGGCCCCCTGTGAGCCCGCCCTCGTCGCCGAAGTGTAGCGCGCGCATGATGGCCTGCACAGCGATCTCGGGCGCCGTTGCGATGCGGCGCGCGACTGCCAGAGCGGCCTCAGAGAGTTCGGCGGCCTGCAGGACCTGGTTGGCCAGTCCCAAGGCAAGCGCGCGCTCGGGCCCCACGGGCTTGCCGCTCAGGAGCATGTCTGCGGCGGCCAGCTTGCCGACCCGCCGCATCAGTGCTTGGGTGCCGCCCATCCCCGGCATGAACCCGTGGCGGATCTCGGGCAGGCCAATGCAGGCGTGGTCCGCCATCAGCACAAGATCGGCCGACAGCACCAGTTCCGCCCCGCCTCCCAATGCCGCGCCGTTGACCGCCGCGATAACGGGAAAGGCAAAGGTTTGGCGCACCGTGCCAGCGAGCCGGTGCACCGCCTGACTGCGGGCAAGGTCGGCTGGGGACTGGCGGTAGCGTTCTTTCAGGTCGCCCCCGGCGCTGAAGGCCAGATCACCCGCCCCGGTCAGGATGAGCGCGCGCATATCGGGGCGAACCGCCAGTTCGGTCCACAGCGCCAGCAGCCGCTCGCCCATCGCGGCGGTGATGGCGTTGCGCTGCGCCGGCCGGTTCAAGGTAATCCGGACAAGACCGGGATCAGGTTCCTCAATCAGGACATCCATCGGATCACAACCTCGACGGGAACCATGTCGCCAGCGATGGGAACAGGATCATCAACAAGCCATAGCCTAGCCCCAGCGCAAAGAAGAGGGGGATCTGCGGAAAAGCGCGCTGCGGCGGCAAGCCGACCACGGCAGCGGCGGTGTAAAGGCCCAGACACACCGGCGGCGTCAGCATCCCCATTCCGATGAAGGCCGCGAGGACGATGTAGTAGTGCAGCGGGTCGACCCCCAGCACGGGCAAAAGCGCCAGTGTCATCGGGATGATGATGTAAAAGATCGGCACCACCTCGATAAAGGTGCCCAGGACAAGGCAGGCCAGCGCGATCATCAGCAGGAATACCAGCGGTGACGAGCCCCAGGACAGGAACCAGTCGACCAGCGCCTGCGGCGTGCCGGTGAAGGTCAGGATAACCGACAGCAGCGTCGCCATGGCGATGATGACAAAGATCACCGCGGTGGCAAGGGTCGCGGCCACCAACGCCCGGACGAGTGCACGAAGCGTCAGCTCACGATATATCGCGAAGCCAGCAACGATTGCCCATACCCCGGCCACCGCTGCCGACTCGGCAGCCGTGAAGAAGCCACCATAGATGCCACCCAGAATAATGACCGGTGTTACCAGCGCTGGCAAAGCGGCCACTGCCGCGGCCATCCGCTCGGACCCGTTGGCACGCGGGCTGCGCGGCAGGTTGCGGCAGCGAATGGCGACGAAGACAATCAACATGAGTGCCAGCACGATGCCCGGCAGGATGCCGGCAAAGGTCTGAGCCACTGGAACCGACGACAGCGCAGAGTAGATGATCGCAGCGTTCGAGGGCGGGATCAGCCCTTCGATCAGCGCGGCCATCGCGGCAAGGACCACGACGAAGGGTGCGGGATACCCGTTCTCGATCATTCTGGGCATCAAGATCGTCCCGATGGCCGTGATTGCCGCCAGGATCGAGCCGCAGAACGCGGCAAAAAACCCCATCGCCAGCACCATTGCGATGCCCAGCCCCCCGGGCCAATGCCCGACGAGCGCGATGCAGAGGTTCACGAGCCGCGCGGCCATCCCGCCAGCGACCATGACGTAGCCGGCAAAGATAAACAGCGGCACCGCCAGCAGAAGGTGTTTCGAAACCGCGCCGACCGAGGTCTGGACAAGTTGCGTCCAGGGCAGGTTGAGCGCTTCGCGCGCGACAAAGGTCGAGCCGATGCCGAACACCAGGAAGATCGGCAGTGAGATCATGAGCAGCACGGCGGAAAGGGCGACGGACAGTTTGATCATGGCCGCACCTCCGTCGGGCGAAGCAAGTCGCGCAGGCTCAGGATTAGGCGCTCGAGGGCAAACCAGCCCAGGAGGCCGAAACCCACGGGAAATGACAGGAACACCCACCATTGTGGAAAGCGCGGGCTGGTCTCGGTCATCTGGTTGAAGCGGCGAAAGAACGTCAGCGCCTCGTTCGCGCCCAGCACAAAGACTATGGCGGTGCCCAGCGTCAGCGCGGCCAACGCCATGTGCAGGATCGTCCGGCCGGCGGGCCGGCAGGATCGCGGGCAGGAAATCCACCGCAACATGCCGGTCCAGCCGGAACAGCACCCCCATGCAGAGGAACACCGCCCAAGGGATCATCAGTGGCGGTAGGTCGTTCAGGATGGATAGGCCGATGCCCCAGACGTAGCGCTCAAAGGCGGCGGCAGCATAGGCAAAGACCGCAAACCCCACGATGAGCGTGGCCAGCCCGATGCAGGCGCTTCCCAGTCGGTCGTTGAATCGTTGCAACCCTGTCATAACCATGGCCGCCCCTTTCTTGAGATGCTTTGGCTGGCGCCCGGCAGGTCAGGGCCGGGCGCCTGGCGCGTGTCAGCGCGCGGCGATATAGGCCAGGGCGGCTTCCAGCACGCCGGGGCTGAGCTGGGCGGCCATGGCGGGCCAGACCTGCTCGGCGTCCAGTGCGCGCAGCGCGTCCAGCTCTTCTCCCTCCAATGTGAACACCTGCCCGCCATGAGCGGCAAATTGAGCTATCTGTGCCTCGGCGACCGCCATAATGCCAGCGGTTGTGACGGCGCTCATCGTGGCACCCGCCTCGGTCAGCGCTTGCTGATGATCCGCAGGCAGGCTGGCGAACCAAGCGGCGTTGGCCAGCACATGGCCATCGGCGAAGACGTACCATGGAAGTTGCACGGCGTTCAGAAAATCCCACCAGGAATTCGAGTTGACCGCCCCGGGAACCGAGGCCAGCGTATCAATCATGCCCGATTGCAAGGCCGTGTAAACTTCGCCAGTCGGCACGCTGACCATGCGGCCAACCCCCAAGGCCTCCCACCGCGCGCGGTCGGCCTCGGTCAGGACGCGGGCGCTGGCGCCCTGAAAGCTGGTCGCCGTAGAGAGGTCCTCGCGCGCCGAATAGACGGCCGAGGGGCCCGAGGGGATGTTGCCCACAACCGCGAGGCCCAGATCTGTGGTCAGGCTGGACCAGATGCGCTGGCCCTCCGAGGTTTCGGCGAAGAAGCCGCGCAGGGTCTCGAAGCTGTCGAACAGGCCGGGCAGGGCCGAAATCGCATAATCACGGTTCATGGCCGGGAAACTGACCAGCCCCACCGCGACCCCCATCTGGACCGAGCCCGCTGCCACGCCCCCCATAACGTCGCGCGCGGACAGGATCTGGCCGGCGGGAAAGACCTCTATCGTCAGGGCGCCATCGGTGCGCGCGGCAACATCGGCTGCGAAGGCGTCGATGGCCTGCGCCGAGGGATGCGTCGGCGGGAAATGGTGCGACAGGCGCACTTGCGCCAGCGCCGGCAAGGCCATCAGGGCCAAGGCCCCGGCCAAGGATATCGTGCGGATCATTGTCATTTTGGTTCTCCTCCCATGGATTGTTGTGCCAGCGCTCGCAATGCGCCTTTGTCTACCTTGCCCGCCAGGTTGCGTGGCAATTCGTTCAACGTCAGGACCCGACGGGGTTTCTTGTAGCCCGCGATCAGATTGCCCAGTGCGGCCAAGTCCTGGACCGCACCGGAGCGGTGCACCACCGCGGCCACCACGACCTCACCCCATTCCGGATCCGGAATGCCGAACACCGCTGCATCGGCGACGCCGGGCAGGCGGAACAGCGCGTCCTCGACCTCGCGCGCATAGATGTTGAACCCGCCCGAGATGATCATCTCCTTGTTGCGGCCGACGATGTAAAGAAAGCCGTCGTCGTCGAACCGCCCCAGATCGCCTGTCATCAGCCAGCCGTTCCGCACCGCCTCTGCCTTCAGATCTGGGCGGCGCCAGTAGGCCACATCGGCCACGCCCTGAGCCGCGATCGCAATTTCGCCGACTTCGCCCGAGGGCAGGCTGCGGCCGTCCGTGCCGTGCACCTCGATCCGCAGGTTCAGCGTCGGCCGCCCGCAGGACGCCAGCCTGGCGGGGTGCAAATGGTCTTGCGGGTAGAGCAGTGTCAGCGGCTGCGGGCATTCCGACATGCCAAAATGCTGGCGCAGGATCGGGCCAAAGCGATCCAGCGCGCGGCTGATCACCGGGACAGGGGTGGGCGCGGTGCCGTAGTTGATGATCGACAGCGACGAAAGGTCATAAGTGGCGCCCGTATCCAGATGATCCAGCACACGGATCAACATTGTGGGCACCAAAAAGAGATGGGTGATCCGCTGCGCTTCGACCGTGCGCAGCAGCAGATCAGGGTCGAAGCGGGGCAGGATCACGTTCCGCGCTCCGCGCAAGTAGTAAGGCAGCAAGTAATTGCCGGCGGCATGCGTCAGCGGGCCGACATGGATCATGCTGTCCTGCGGTCCGAGCCGGTATTCGAGCGCGGCGAAGAAGTTATCGTAGCGTGCCTTCAGCCGACGGGCGCTATAGGCGATACCCTTCGGCTGACCCGTGGTGCCCGAGGTATAGGCGATGCGCACCAGCGCATCCTCGTCAATCTCTATCCGCGGCGGATGGTCGGGCTGGGAGGCCAACAGCTGGTCGTATCGCATATCGCCCCAGCCAATACCGATGAGCGGGCCATGGCTGCCCAGCACTGAAGCAAGGGCTTCAAACTCCGGCCCGGCGATCACCGCCTCAGCCCCGCAATCGGCCAGGATCGCGGAATGTTCGGGCCCGGCATGGCGGGCGTTCAGGGCGACGAACACCAGCCCAGCCTTGGCCACGCCGATCACGGTCTCAAGACTCGCGACCGAATTGTTCAGTAAAACAGCCACCCGCGCGCCTGGTTTCAGCCCAAGCCCGATCAAGGCATGGGCCAGCCGGTTTGCCCGGCCGTCGATTTGGGCGTAGGTGAACACCTCGTCGCCGAAGATCAGCGACGGCAGGTCGCGAAACTGCACGGCGGCCCAGTCATATTCATATCCGGCGATGATCCGCACCATGCCAGCCCCCTTCAGCGCCGCATCGGTCGGGTGGCCACGCCCCGCAAATCGGGGAGAAGGCGGGCAGCCCCCTCAACCCAGTCGGCCAGCAGGGGACGCGTGTCACGCGGGTCGATGATGTCGAGGATCCCGAACCGTTCGGCGGTGCGAAAGGGTGAGGTCAGAGCACGGTACTTGTCTTCCAGTGCCTGACGGGCTGCCGCTGGATCATCGCTTTCGTCGATCTCGCGCTTGAAGGCCGCCAACACGCCCCCCTCCAGCGGGATCGAGCCCCAGTTGGCCGAGGGCCAAGCATACCGCAAGTTAATTCCCCCTTGTCGCCCATGTGCAGCACCGGCAACGCCGTACGCTCGACGCACGACGATGGTGCACCACGGGACGCGGCTTTGCTCGATGGCGGCGAGTGCGCGCATGGCGAACCGGATTGTCCCCTGGGCTTCGGCATCGGGGCCGATCATGATGCCGGGCTGATCGAACAGCGACACAACCGGGATGTGAAAGGTGTCGCACAGGTCCACGAAACTCTCGATCTTGATCGAGGATTTCACCGTCATCCCCCCCGCCGCCATGGGCCGGGTCATTTGCCAGGATTCCCACCGGGTGTCCCATGATACGCGCAAAGCCGGTGACCGAGGACCGCCCGGAATACCGTCCGATCTCGAAGAAACTGTCCCGATCCACGATTGCGCGGATGATTTTCCGCGGGTCGTAGACGCGCCGGCGCTCGCGCGGGATGGCGGACAAGAGCCACTCATCGCGCCGGTCGGCGGGGTCGTCGCATTCGGTGACGGGCGGCAGGTCGTGGGCTGAGGCCGGCAGATACGACAAGAACCGGCGCGTTTGGGCGAGGGCGTCGGCCTCGTCCTCGGCCTCGTTGTCCACGAGTCCCGAACCACGCGCGTGCATCGAGGCGCCACCCAGCGACTCCTTGTCGACCTCGACCCCGATCCCCTCCTTGACAACAAAGGGACCTGCGGCAAAGACCTGCGCTTGCTCCTTGACCATGACCGAGAAATGGCCGCCACAGACCTTGATGGCCCCCAGCCCGGCGCAGGCTCCCAGCGCCACGCCGACCATCGGCACCTCGCCCATCATCTGCGCATGGGGCCATGTTGGATAGCCAGGTAGCTTGGTCGCCTGATCCTTGTCCAAGAGCTTGACCGAACCCCCGGCCGTGTCGACCAACCGAACAAGGGGCAGGCGGTATTCCAGCGCCAGACGCTCGGCATAGATCCATTTTTCCGAGATCGTCGCCTCGGATGACCCGCCACGGATGCTGAAATCGTCGGCCAAAACCACAACCTTGCGCCCGTCGATCCGGCCCGTTCCGATGAGGGCATTGGCGGGCGTCAGGGCGACCAGTTCGCCAGTCTCATCGTAGCGGGCCTGCCCGGTCAGGGCGCCGATCTCGACAAAACTGCCGGGATCGAGCAGCGCATCGATCCGTTCGCGCACGCTAAGGCGGCCCTTGGCGTGCAGTTTCGCAATAGCCTGCTCGCCTCCCATCGCCTCGGCGATCGCGCGCCGGCGTGCAATTTCATCGACTTCAGGTTGCCAAGACATCGGACTCCCCCCTCGTTCAGGCTCTCTCACGCTAGAGGCGCGTGGTTATTGCTGTCAATAGGATTGTTGACAATCGTACAATAATTGGCAAGACTCCCTGCATTGACGCGAGGAGGGCGAAATGGTGGAACTAAGAGTAGAGGCCGATCTGGCAGGCGCGGTCTGGAAGCTGACCGCAACGCCCGGTGAGGCCCTGGCCGAGGGCGACCCAATCTTGATCCTGGAATCGATGAAGATGGAGATACCGGTCGAAAGCCCTTGCGCCGCGAAGCTTGTCGCGCTGCATGTGGCCGAGGGCGAGGTGGTTCGCGAGGGGCAGTTGCTCGCCACGCTCACCCGCGACTGATACGATTACGCCCGATTCGAAGGGATGCGCCATGCCTGGTGACCAAATTTACCAATCCGCTCTGCCGCGCCTTGAACGCGCCCGGATGCGCCCGCTGACCCTGCCTGAGCAGATCGCGAATCGGATCGGGCAGGATATCTTGGATGGGGCCTACCAACCCGGCGAACCCCTGCGCGAACAAGACCTTTCCGACGCCTATCAGGTCAGCCGTGGCCCGGTGCGCGAGGCGCTGCGCATCCTCGAAATGGACGGCGTGGTCCGGATCCTGCCCAACAAGGGCGCGCAGGTCACGCAACTGACTGTGCAGGAGGTTGCCGACATCTTCGAAATTCGCGCAGCGCTGATCGGCGTCTCGACGGAGCGGCTTTGCGCAGAGATGCCCGACGCGTTACTGGAGCAGGCTGCTGCCATCACGACCCAGATGCGGGCTGTGGCCGCCAGCCTTGATGGCGGGCCTGAGTTTGCCCGGCTCAGCCACCAGTTGTCGGTCATGTTGATTTCGGCCACGCCCAACAGACGGCTTTCGGAAATGCTGCTGTCATTGGCCCGTCAGACGCTGCGCTACACCCGGCTCGGGCTGGCAAGCGTCGCGCGGCGGCAACGCTCGGCGCAGGTTTGGTCCGAGTTGGTTGACCTCATGGCACAGGGCGATGGGCCGCGGGCGGGGGCGTTGGCCAAGACACTCATGCTGGAGTCGCGCGATGCCGCGATTTCTGCGCTGACCGCGCAGGTCTGACATGAGCGCCCCTATCCTTCTCGTGGCCAATCGCGGTGAGATCGCGCTCAGAGTGATCCGGGCGGCACGCGGTCTGGGCCTCGGCACTGTCTCGGTCTATTCCGAAGCCGATGCCGACCTGCCTCATGCCCAGGCGGCCGACCGTAGCGTTTGCATCGGTCCGGCGCGCGCGCAAGACAGCTACATGAATATCCCCGCAATACTTGCGGCGGCGCGCGAGACCGGCGCCACGCTGATCCACCCCGGCTATGGCTTTCTTTCGGAAAACGCCGGCTTCGCGCAGGCTGTCCGCGAAGCCGGGCTGGTCTTCGTCGGCCCGGACCCCGAGCATATCCGTCTCATGGGCGACAAACACAACGCCCGCACTGCCGCCCTTGCCGCCGGGGTGCCGGTGCTGCCCGGCACCGGACGACTGCCAGACGATCCGGCGCTTTGGCCGTCGTTGGCTGAGGCGGTTGGCTTTCCCCTTTTGGTCAAGGCGGTGGCGGGTGGCGGTGGGCACGGGATGCGGGTTGTCGAGGACCCTGCGGCTCTGGTCGAGGCGATTGCGCAGGTCCGGCAGGTCGCCGCGCGGGCCTTTGGCGACGATGGCGCCTATCTGGAACGATTCTTGTCCCGCGCTCGGCATGTCGAGGTGCAGATCTTCGGCTTCGGCGATGGCCGTGCCGTGCATATGTTCGAACGTGACTGCACCCTGCAGCGCCGCCACCAGAAGGTGGTCGAGGAGGCGCCCGCTCCGGGGCTTCCAGACCCTGTCCGCGCCGCGATGGCCGAGGCAGCGGTGCGGCTGGCAACCTCGATCGGTTTTGCCGGGGCGGGGACCGTGGAATATCTGTATGACCCGGTCACGGCGGATTTCTTCTTTCTCGAGATGAACACCCGCATTCAAGTCGAACACCCGGTTACCGAGATGGTCACGGGTACGGATCTGGTCGCCGCGCAGATCCGCTTGGCGATGGGGCAGGCGGTCGCCGAAGATTTGCGGCAAGATCGGCTGGCGATCACCGGGCATGCCATCGAGGCGCGGATCTATGCCGAGAACCCCGAGAAGCGCTTCCTGCCGTCGCCCGGGCCCCTGGACCGGCTGGAGCTGCCGCAGGGCGAGGGGCTGCGCGTCGAATGCGGGTATGGTCAAGGCGACCTTGTCACACCCCACTATGACCCGTTGGTGATAAAGCTGATTGCCCATGGTGCCGACCGGGAACAGGCGATCGCGCGGCTGCTCGACGCTCTGGACCGGTTGCGGATCGAGGGGATTCGGACCAACGCCGCCTTCGTAGGCGCTCTGCTCGTGGACGCGCGCTTTGCCACGCTGCAGCACGACACACGGATGCTGGATCGAGGCTAATTGCCGTTTCGCCGCATGGTCGACAACGGGCCGCTGCGCTCTCGCGACACGCGCCGGGCGATCCCACATCCTGACCCTAGAGCAGCAGATGGTGGGTTCTGAGGAATAAGCCCGGTTCTTGTCAGACGCAATTGAACCAGAGCATTGCGGTTTGCAGCAGGTGATCATAGCCGTCCGCCATGGCCTCGGCCATAAAGGCGGAAATCTGGTCATCGTTAAGGTCGGCCTGCTGTGCGGCGTGGCGACAGCGACCGAGAATGACAAAGGCGTTGCCGTCATGGCCGGTTACTTCGACCGTTAAATCGGGGTATTTGGGGGGCATGGCTTGGGCTCCTAGTGGCAGTTACAGTGACAACAGGCGTGACTGGGGTGCACAGTCCAGTCCTATCTCGACGGGCTCACAGGGGCCGATGACACGCTCGCGCCTGCTCGCGCAGCACTGCGTAATCTGCGTGCCAACCTATGATCAGTGCGCCTTCCGGCAGCCTAGCTATCTCGTCCGCCACGCTCGCCTGTTCGGCTCGACTGTACTCCACGACCGGCGGGCAGGCGCTGGGCGGGGCGTCAAAACCCGCCTTTGCGCAGCCGATCAACCAACTCGCTCCGATCACGAGGACGGCGAGCGGCTGCGTCCAGCATCTGGCGGTGGATGGCATTGGTACGCTCCAGCATGTTGATCCGCTCGGCGGCACGGCCTGCGCGCTCGCCCATACGGCGGAGATTGAGAAGGAAGAGGATGATCGTGAGCGCAGCGAGAGCGATTGTCGCTACCCGAAGCGCCCTTGGCCGGGGGAGGATACTGGCCAGTAAGCTGCTCCACATCACCGCCGCCCTCGCGTCCAATCATCGATCCGTGCCCAGACCGCGACGGCAATCCCGCCCAGCGCCACGGCGATGAACACCCAGCGCAGGGTCTCTAGATACGGTACAAGCGGCAGCACCGCGTCCTGTGTCTCGGCCAGGACCTCCTGCGCGACCTCGATCCCAGCCGCACCGACGGTCGCCACGCCTGCAGCCCCGGTGCCGCGCAGCGTCCGGCTCTGGGCCAGCACTTCGCGCGCGGGCGGTGTTTCCTCGATGAACGCCGTTGCCTGGACCGGGAAGCGGTCGCCCCAGGATCGCGCTGGGCCGAGGTCGATATGCATGAAACCCGAGCGCGGATAAAAGCCAAAGCCGAGGAACCCGACTTCACGCGCCGCCGCCTCAAACGCCATTGGATCATGGTTCGCCATGGCAATGTCAAAGGCGGTGCCCTGCATGTGTTTGGACGCCGGCGCGCCACCGACGGCGCGATTGTGCTCGGGGCTGCGATAGGCGGACAGCACGATCAGCGGCTTGGCGAGCCGGTTGCGAAGGCGTTGCAACATGTCCATCGCCTCGGTTTTGATCTTGATCGCGCCACTGCCGCGGCAGGCGATCTCGGCCGGCGAGAAGCTGGGCCAGTGCCAGGTGGTTTCCGGCACGTCGCGCCAATGGGTGTAGGTCAGGGTCGTCATCGTGATCCTCCAGATGTAAAAGGGTTCCGCCCTGCTCCACGGGGTGGCACAGGCTTCGGGGTCGGTCGGGCAAGGCCGCCGCCGCGAGTATGTTGGTTGGTCAGAGTTGCACGCTGCTCAGTCGGTGCGGCCGCGCTGGAACGCCTCGAACATCAGATCGCGCATGGCGCGGATGTCGGCCTCGATGCGTTCCAGCCGGTCGGCATCGCCCTTGCGGTCCTCGGCGCGCTGGCGATCGACGCGGTGGCGCTCGGCGATCAACTCGCGGTCAAGGCGTGCCAGCATGGCGTCGTTGGTGAACGCTTTGCGCGTGGCGGAGGCCAGCAAGGCAACACTGCCCCCAACCAGTGCGGTGATGGCAGCGGTCAGGCCATTGTCGCGAAGGGCCTGGCCAACCTCCTGTAGAAGCGTGGTGCGATCCGTCATGTCGGTTCTTTCATGGGGAATTCTCGAGACACATGCGGGCGGCGTTGCGAACGACGACGGCGGTGGCTCTCGTGGTGTTTGGGGCTGGCTTTACGGGGCTGGGGCGCGGTCCATACGGTGACACGAGCCCAACCTCGGATGGCTGTGCGAAGGTGGGGCTGGCGATCAGATCAAAGCGACCTTGTCGACGACCGCGGCGTTGTAGGGTCCGGCGAGGGGATCGAGGGCAAAGACCGTGTAGTCAAAACCGATCAGGGCGGGCAGCGAGAACGCCCCGCTGGCGTCACTCTGGCCATGAAACAGATATTTCTGATCCCCGCGGGCGACGGCCACCACGGGGCGCGAGACCGGCGTGTCGTCGGCGCGTACGATGCCCGAAAGGGCCCCATAAAGTTGCGGTGCGCTGTCGCCATGTGTCCCGGTCGAGAAATGCGACATGTAGGCGGGGAACCCGGTCCCGGTGCGGCCGATGGTCGAGAAGCCGGTGTCGTTGGTGCTGGTGAACGTGGTGGTCACATCCCAGCCGACAGGTTCGGGCTCGCCAATGGGCCAGGCTTTGGCGAAGACGCTGACGGTTCCGGTCCCGGTCACCCGCAGCCTGACGTTTATGGGCCAGCGGTTGCGACCGAGCGACGCCAGATTGATGGTCCCGAGATCGCCCTCGCCACCACTGGTGTTCCTGCGGCGAACCACCACGGTCGAGGATTGGGGCGCGACAAAGATGCTGCCGTTCGGGGTTGAGGTCCAGGTTGCGGGGGTGCGACAGAAACACTGGCTGGTCTGGTTGTTGGCCGGGTTGGGGAAGACCGCGAGGATCTCGTTGGTCTCGCTGGGCGTGTTGTCCGCGGTGATCCGGAAACTTGACCCACTGCCGCCGCCACCCGGACGACCGAACGTGGATTGCATGCCGCAAGGGCCAAAGAAGCTCTTGGAGGCGCCGCTGGTCAGCAGGTCCAGATCAGCTTCGGTATTGCTAAAGGCGTTGTCGGCTGTGGCCCAGCGCGCCGGGGCCAGCCATTTGAATTGGGCCATGTGTCAAAACTCCAGGAGGATTGTGTCGCTCACCGGAGGGGCGAACGCGATGTCGGGGACAACGAGGGTGATATTGCTCGCGTTGGGTGGTGCGTAGGGGCCCGGCGGTGGGTTTTCGCCAAATATGAGGGTGATGGCATCGCTCTCTGGAGGGACGAAGGGTCCCCCGCTGAACGCGAGAAGGATGCTGTCTGCCGCGGGCGGCTCATAGAGGTCCGGGGGCGGAGGGCTCAGGGTGCTGCCTTGCGCGAAGATCGCGGCGCGCATCATCAGGAGGCTCATGCCACGCTTCCCGCCAACGCACCCTGAATGACCCAAGTCTCCGGACCGTGCTTGGTAAGGGCGGCGCCGGACCATGGTCCATCGAGGGCGACCGATCCGGCAACGACACCGTTTAGCGAGACGCCCGCGCCGGCGGTGATCGTCGCCACGCCGCTGCCCGCCTGTGTGACATTGATCAGTGTGCCGATCTCGAAGGCGACCACGGCCTCGGCAGGGATTGTCACGGTCACCGGGGAAGCCCCGCTGGTCTCGAGAATGCTGCCGGTGTCGATCAATTCCAGAACATGCGTCGTGCCCGTAAGTGTGCGGATCGGCACAATGCCCGGACGCGGCACCTCGACCCACGCTCCGCCGGAGAAACGCACAGACCGCGCCTCATCGGTGATCCAAACCTGCCAGCCCTCTTGCGGGGTGAGGAACACCCAAGCTTCTGCACCGACCTCTCCGTCCCAAAGTGCAAGGGCATTGGCATTGGCGCCCGCCGCAGCCGGCACGATCAGGATCTGGCCGGTGCTGCCGGTGATCGGCAGCGGGGTGCTGCGCGATGCGGCGCGGGCCTGCACCATCACCGAGAGGCGGCGTAAGTCCTGGCTGAGGCTGGTACCCCAATTGCGTTGGCCGGGATCGTAGAAGGCGCGCAGCCCCAGTCCCGGCATGATCCGTTCCGGCATGTGTGTCCTCGTTAAGGTGCAAGAGTGTGTCTGGATGAAGTGCCGGATTGCGCGAGGCGCGTTCCGGGCGCAGTGTGGGGGCCGTATGGTTTGCGGCACCCTGTCGGGCCTCTGCGGGCTCGTGCTGAGAAGAATTGGTAGCCCGTCCGTGTTTGACAGTATCGATTACCATCCCGAGCGCCGTAGCGCCCAGATCGCCTCGGCGCGTGCCGTTCTACGGACGCGCGCGGAAACGGTCAGCCTGCACCACGCCTGCGCGGTGCTGCTTGCCTTGAGTGACGATCCGTTTGATCGCAGGCTGGCCGAGGAGTTGCTCCAGATGCAGAAGGATTGATGCGCAGCCACGTGGCCGGCGCGGCACCTCCCGGTTCTTCACGGACAGGGCCGTGATCACCGCTTTTAGCTGCCCCAAAGAAATCCCCAGCCACGATCCCAGCCAGGGGCAAAGGGCGCAGTCAGGCGAAACCAGCGCGCCTCGCGATCCGTGATCCAGAGGCCGTCGGCTAGCCGTTGCGACCGGACCGCGACCTCGATCTCGGCGGTTCGTTCCGGCGCGCCGCTCTCGGGGATATCTTCGGGGGTGACGGTCCAGCTGGTGCCAGACCCCGCGTCGATGACGAGCCCAGCGGGCAAAATGGCCACGCCTGTATCAGGATCGATCCATCGAACCTCGATGATGTAGCCGACACCCGGCTCTGGGCCAATGGAGGCGCCAGTGTGATCGACGATCACCGGGCTGGTTTGCGTCAGCCGGTCCCGATGCGCCCAGGTTAGTTCCAGGTCACCTGAGATCAGGGCGCCCACGTCTGGCACGTAGCTGCCGTTGCCCCGCACCCGACCCGGCGGCAGCGGACGGATGGCGCGGCGGTCCAGTGTGACACCATCCTCGGGGGCCAGCGCAAAAGCCAGCGTGCCGCGCCCGGTTTCGGGCAGAAGCCGAACCGCCAGGGTCTCGCCCGCAGCCCAAGAGCTTTCTGTGATCCGCGCGGCCTCGTCGAAGAAGACCACCGGCGTTCCCGCCACATGCGCGCGCGGCACCGTATCAAGGCAGCCCCGGCCCACGGTGATCGCCGTCTGGGTGATCCCATCAATGCGCACAAGCTCACCGCCAATCGAGGCCAGCGTGCCAATCCCGACCTCGCTAATGTCACGCCAGCCGGTGACGGCAATAACCCGATCCTCGGGGTGATCCGAAACGTCAACAGCCAAAACTGCCGTCGGTGCAAAAGCCACGACACCTTCCTGCGCCGGCCCAGTTCCAGAGTCGATCCAGAGTTGCGCCGCCAGCGCATCCGCACTGGGCCGCTCGCCCGTGGCGATTAGCGCGCCCGCGTCCGGATCCCCGGCAAGAATTCGGTCCGCCTCGCTGTGGCCCAACTCGCGGACCAGCAGCCAATAGGGGGCCTCCTCGACCAAACACCGCGCCAGCGCCCGAGGTGGCGCCGCAACGCCGGTGCCGCTTGGCATCCGCCCACCCGCGATGGCGGTCGCGCCCAGCGCAAACACATCCTCGGCGAGTTTGAGGCGGATTCCATTGTCGCGCCCGTCGCCCTGACCGATCTCGGAGACGCGCATGACCACATCGTGGATCCCCAGCCTGTCCGAACGAAGCCGGATTACATCACCGGGTCCGAGGTCCGCGCCCTCGCGGTTCACGACAATCTCGCCGGTCAGAAGCGGCACCGACAGTGCGCGCAGATCGCGCTCCGCCACGCGCACCGCAAGCCCCTGGGCGCGGATGCCGGGATAGTCCAGCGTTGTGGCAATGACCTCACCCATGGCCTGCACCCGGGCGGTGTCGGTCACGCTGACCGCGCCCGTCTCGTCGGTGTTTGCATCGGTGAAGCGCACGGTGACCGAGTTCACCAGATCAGAGGGCGCACGCCGCCCCAAGCGGCCCCAGTCGACAACATTCGTCTCATCGAACAAGGGCAACGTCGAAGCCGTGTAATCGGCCCGGATGAGTTTGATCTCCCAGAGCCCGGTGCGCCGATCAATGAACAGCGTGGCATCAATAGGGTCGAGGACGCTGGCGATGAACTCTTCGATCGAGCTGTCCTGCTGCCAGATCAGCGACAGGCCGAAACCCTCGGCGTAAAGCGTATCGGCCGCTGCGGTAAAACTTTCCCCGATCTCGACAGCCGAGTACCCGAGACCCCAGTCGCGATTGGTCAGGCACTCGCGAATGATATGGGCGGGGTTCATATCCGGCCCGTTGCCAAACGCACCGCGCAGCGAGGCGACCAGCGCTTGGCTGTCGCCGGGCGGGATGACCGGCACGCCGTCCACCGGCGTGTTGTCGATGCGCGCGGTCCAGGTGGTGTCTGTCAGTGCGATGTTGAAGCCAAAGATATCGGTTGGGGGCAGGGTAGCGATGATAGCCTCGGCGGCATCAACCGAGGAGGCGGGTTCGGGAAACCCATCGGTGACGAAGATCGCAATCCGCCGCTTGGCACCGCTGCCGGCGAAGAAGGCGGCGGCCTCGGCAAAGGCTGCGTTGAAACTGGTGCCGCCAAAGGTCGCGATCGGCAGCGCCAGCATCCAGGCCTCGAGCTCCGTGTAGTCATCGGGGCCCATATCGCGCCGCTCTATGGATCCCGCGACCGTTGCGTTCCACAACACGATGCGCATGTCATTGGGCCGGTCGGGATCGACGCTTGTGCCAATCTCGCGGATGAGCGCGGCAACGCCCGCCTTTTGCGCCGCCATGCGGGTGCCCGACATCGACCCCGAGGTGTCCAGCGCGATATAGATCGCGGCATCGGATATACTGGCCTCTGGAACGATGGCGGCGCTCGAAGGATACCATTGCTGGGCACCTGCTTCACCGGACAGCACACGGGTGATCCGCACGGCCCAGGGCTTCAGGTATGGATTGATGCCGAGATAGACCTGCCGCAGCACCAGGCTGCACAGCCCGCGGTAGGCTGGCACCTCGCCATTCATGCGGGCTGCCAGATAGTCGTTCTGCCCTTGCTCGGGACCGCCCATCAGCACATCGATATCGCCGCTGATGCCGCCTTCGCGGCTCTCACCGCCAAAGAGATCGGGGGCATCGATGCGGATGCGCCCGCCGACCGCGCCCGCGTTGCTGGCACCGGTGGTCGCGAGCAGGCTCTCGACCGATTGCGCCGGAAACGCGAGGCTGGCGGGCAACACTGTCCAGGACGTGGTCTCGGTCGCCGAGTCAAACGCCACGCCTTGCAGCGTGACGCGCTGGCTTGTGCCATCGGTCATTCGCAGCCGATAGTCCTGGCCGACGCGCACGCCCGGCAGCGTGCCGGGAAAGGTGATCGTCGCACCGAGGCTCCCGGCCAAACCAGGGATCGCTGCCATGCCGGTGGCAAAGCCGATGGGTTTCTCCACCGCAGGCCCTCCGCCGGAGGTGCTGCTGCCGGTTGTGACGGACCAGGCCGTGCGGCGATCAACCAGGATCTCGCGGATCGCATCGACGGGTCCATGGCACAGGGCGAGATGCATTCCCAGCGAATAGCGAAACCCGACGGTTTGGGAACTGCTACCGCCCACCGCTAGCCTCCTGGGGCGCGAGCGCTGCAAGGCGTGCCTGCCGCGTCTCGGCCACCTGGATCACCGGATCGACCAGCGCGTCGCCGGTGGCGCGCAGGCGCTCGGCATCGATGCCTTGCGTGAGGAAATCCTGCCAGTTGAAGCCATGCCTTTGAAACCATGGCCGCACGCCTGCGAGGCAATAGCGCGCGGCGCGCAGGTCCTGGATCGTGACAAAAAGGGGGTCTGGGGCGGTTTGATCCGGTCGCGTCATTTCTTGCCGCCTTTCTTCTTGATGGGATCGACTTTGAGATCGCCGGCCCAGACCGTATTGGGCCCGGTGATCAGCACGGTGCCAAAGACCACCGGGATCGGTCGGCCTTCTTCGGCGGTGGGCAGCGAGAAATCGTCAAGCCCGGCCGCTTGGGGCTTCTCGGTCTTGGGGCGTGGGTTCAGCGCATAGGAGATTGCCGAGAGCACCAGCCCGAGAACGAGGCGTGCAATGAAGGTCCAGACCATGGGGAATTGCCGTTTGCGGATGAGCGCTGCGTAGACGTCGGACTAACGCGGGTGCGTCAGACGATGGAGCCGCCACCAAAGGGGTTGCTGGCGGGGATCTCGGGAAAGCCCCCGAAGTTGAGAAGATTGCTGAATTTGTCTGCACAGGTGGCCGCGCGCAGGTCGCAGCCCGGGGCGATGTCGACGAGGACGGGAACTGGATCGCCGGTCTCTGGATCCAGTTCTGGCGCTGCCACAGCTGCGGCCAGATCCGGCATGGGGCGCGACAAGAGGAGCACCGCACCCGCATGGCCGGTGATGAAGCCAAGCTGCGCCCCAAACCGCAGCACCCCGCCGCGAAACCAGCCGTCGGGCTGTTCCGCGGCCTCAGGGACCGTGATCGCATTGGCGGCAACGGCTGTGACCGTCCCGGTTTGCCAATGCTCCGCAATATCGAGACCACAGCCGCGCCCATAGAGCGCGTGCCGGCAAAGGCGCTGGTACTTGGCGCGCACGCCGGCCCGGCGCAGCGTGCTGAAGACGGATTCGCAGGTTAAGAGGATGCGCGGCCCCTCAACCTCGGCGCCCACCACGCGGCCTTTCCAATGCGCCACCGTCTCGCCCAGAACCTGCTCATGACCGCGAAAGATCGTCAACGTCACCGGCGTATTGCCCATGGGGGACAGAAACCTACGCGCGAAGGGATGCGACAAAGGCCAGGTCAGTTCCAGACGCCCGCGTTCAATCTCACTGGTCTGCACCACGTCGCCATGGGCGACGGCGGCGGGCTCCCAAGTGATCGTCTCACCGCCGCTGCCCGCACTGGCCCAGGCATCGATGCGGCTGGTGAAGCGCCAGATCTGCGCCCCCTCCACGAATTGATAGAGGAAATACGGGCGGCCCTCGGCAGGCGAGGTTTCGATGCTGGCGTAGGTCATGGGTGGGGACTCAGCGGGTGTCAGTGGGGCAGGGTGTTCATCGGTTGAGGGGGTGCCAGTTGAGGGGGGGCAAGTGCCGCGATATCTCTCCGGCATGGTTCATCGGCAACCGCTCAGCCCGCCAGGATACGGTGGACGCGGAGCAAAACGACCGGGATCACATCCGCCTCATGGAGACAGTGCATCAGCCGGGCAAAGCCGGCCACGGTGACCGGTCAGCCTATCGGCCAGTTCAGCGCTGCCGCCGGGCCGCCAGCCAGAGGTCCCACGCCGCCCTATCGCCCGCGAAAGCATTGAGGTCGCTCTGACCCGGCACACCGGGGACAACACCGGTTCCACTGTATTGCCAGAAGCTCCAGTGTTCACCGGGATACCGTGTTGACGGATGGTCGGTGACCGCGCGCAGCCAGAATTCGACACTCTCAAGTGCGCCGAGATCGTTGTCTTGGTAGAAGTCCGGCGCGACATAGACCACAGGCGCTGTGTCGTAATGCGCTGCGACAATTCGGGCAAAGGTCTCGATGTCGGCGCGGACCTGCGAGGGTGGCTGCGCAGCCGGCAGGAGGGCGAGTGGTTGTTCCACTCCATGTCCAACACCGGCGGCAGATCACCGGGAACGCGCGGCACGTTGGCGATAAACCAGCGCGCCTGCTCGGCGATGTCGCGGCAAGGGTAATAGAAATGATAGGCACCCACGGGCACGCCGGCCTCCCGCGCCCTGAGCACGTTGAGCCCATATCCCGGGTCGAGCAGGTCGCCGCCCTCGGTCGCCTTCAACCAGGCAAACTGCACACCAGCAGCCCGGGCGGCCGCGAAGTCGATCAGCCCGTTATAACGCGCGGCGTCGATGCCGTGGACCGCGTAGTGGGCCGGGGTGAGGCCGGTCCAGCCGTGCGGATCCGTGTCGCCAAACTGCGCGGGAATCCCAGGTGCGCGATAATCCCCGGCGTTGAGCACCCGCGGTGCAAGAAGGCCCGGCACAGGGGATTGACCTCCGCCGCAGCCCACAAGCGCCAACATCATGACGACAAGCGTGAGAATCTTTGTCATCGGCGTCACCAACCCCGTCTGCATGCCCGGGCCGCAATCGCTTGATGGCCCCCTCTTGGATCGTCGAGCATGGCGTGGCCGATTGCAACCAGGTTGGCCTTGCCGTCAGCGAGGTTTGTCTCGGCTTGCGATCCGGCCAGGATCATGCCGACACCAGCGATTGACATACCGTCCTCCTCCCAAACATGGGCCGACACCCCAGTCATGCACCCCGTTGCCAAAGGCGGTGGCGAGATGTCGGGCGAACTTCCACAGCTTCGGCGAGGGTGTTTCGAACACCAGTCACATGTGAATGACAGGAGGTTGTGGCGACAGAACGGCTGGCCGCCCCAAACCCAACGATGCATCGTCATGCGCGGCCGTTCGCCGACCTTCGTGCCATGAGCCGCGAATGGCAGCTTTGAGCCCAAACTCACGGATGCTGCGTTCGGGTCGAATGACGGCTTTCGACCAGCCGACAGACATTTTCTGAAAAAATCAGAGGGGAGAGGCTTCCGGCATGCGCCTCGTTCAATCGGCTCACGTCCGAACAGGGGTGGATGGCAGCAGGCCACTTCCGAAATTGACTAACAATCTCGAATATTATACGAAATAATTCCAAGTTCACAGATGGGGGCCGATTTTGGATGAAATTGACCGGAAAATTTGCGAAATCGTTCAGCGCGACGGACGTGCGTCGACCGCGGCAATTGCAAAAGCTGCGGGCGTGCCAACCTCTACCGCCAATGACCGACTGCGCAGACTCGCAGCTAACGGCACAATCCAAGGCTGGCATGCGGCACTTGATCCGCATCTCGTTGGCACGGGTCTTGCGGGTTTCGTTTTGATCGACATGGGCTATGACGGAGAAGCTGAAGCCGTTGAGGTCCTCTGCGCGCGGCCCGAAGTCATGGAGTTGCATCACATCTCGGGTGCGCATTCCTACCTTCTGAAACTGCGCATGCAAGACATGGAAGCCGTGCAGGATTTCCTCGCAGAGGTGGTGAAGCCTCTCGTTGCAGTCCACCGCACCGAAACGATTTTTGCCATGAAAACCCACAAAGAAACAGCCGCGTTGCACGTCGCGCTCGAAGTTGACGGAGCCTGAGTTGATAGACCTATTGATAAAAGGAATTGGGGTTGGCTTGGCTGTCGCTGCCCCAGTTGGGCCGATTGGGCTTTTGTGCATCAAGCGCACTCTGGCTGATGGACGAGCATCCGGCCTCGCATCGGGTCTTGGGGCCGCCAGCGCTGACGCGGTTTACGGCTTCATGGTTGCCGCCGGGCTGGCCGCGACGGGCATTCTGATCAGCTACGCGGAGCCGATGAAGCTGTTCGGTGGAGCAATGATTGCGCTTCTGGGACTGCTGTCGCTCCGAGCCTTCTTGAAGGGCGCAGGGTCTGTTGCCAAACCCGCGGAGGCCAAAGCGGCGAACGGGCTAATACCGGCCTTCGCGACCACTTTCGCACTCACGATCTCCAACCCTATGACGATTTTGGCATTTGTAGCGCTTGTTGCGGGCCTCGGGGCATCAGCCGCGTCATCCCCAGGCGCAGCATATATCTTGGTCTTGGGGGTCTTCTTGGGCTCTACGTTTTGGTGGCTATTTCTCGTCACGGCGGCGTCAATGGCGCGGTCCCGCATCACGCCAAGTGCCACTCGGTGGCTTGACCTGATCTCTGGTCTGGTCCTTCTGATCTGGGGCATCTGGATCGCGTGGGGGGCGCTCTGATGGCGCCGAAGCACATCGCCATCCTCGGTTGCGACTATTCCAACACGAGCGCCTTTTGCCGGTTAGGCGATAAGCACCCAGTCAAGAAGATCACGATTCTCAATTGAAATCGCGACTTTTGATCGGACCAGCGGACATTCCGCACTACATCGCAAACGGCAGCTAAGTCCGCACTGCAGACCCTTGAGCAACACGCCGCGAATGTCCGGTCCGCTCCTCGAGGCCGGGACCCCTCGCTGCGCGTCGCAACGGTTCTCGGACGGCGTCTTGCGACACCCGCCGTCACTCCAGCACTTCCACCACCGGCAAGGTCACTTCACTCGCCACCGCGCCATGCTGGATCTCGATCCGATCCGTATCCGACCGCACGCACGTCAGGAAATGCACCTTTGTTCCCAAGGGCACAGCTTCGCCGAGGTTTGACGAGAGCGTCAGCCTGTGATCGGGCCCGTCTTCGATCGCAGCGGTGATCGTTCGAAACCGCAGGCTCCCCGGCATCTCAAGCATGATCCGGCGCCCGACATAGGATCCGATCGACGCGACCGATACGACCGGGGCCACACGCATAAGCTCAGCGCCCGGGGTCATGGCGGAGCGCAGCTGCAACTCATGCCCCCAGGTCGGAAGCCAGAAACTTGCCTGCCGACCACGCAGGGACCAGAGCCAGCGGCGCAAAGCCTGCCGCTTGGCCGGACCTTGCGCCTTGAGAGTGATCGCCTCGGATCGCTCGAAGAGATCGCGGATCGGCTCTATCACCACCGGGCCAAAGCCGTTGTCAACATATTCGACCGCCTGGCGCAGGCTGGCGGCCAGCGAACGGCGGACAAGGCTGGGGTCGGTCTGAACCGGGCGTCCGAGATAACTCGGCAATGTCAGTGGGCTCAGGTGCGGCGTATCTCGCAGCAGAAAGCTGGCGGTGACGGTGCCATCGCCCTGCCGGCGGCGTGTGATCTCGACAGGCGAGGTCAGTATGCCGGCGCGAATTGGCACAACCGTGATCCGGCGCGCCGCCACCGACATAGCGGGCAGTTGCAGCCCCAGCGGTTCCGCCAGGATCAGCCGGTCAGGCTGAACAGTGGCGATTGCCACCGGTGCAACCTCGCCGCCATCAACGGCGATGCCCGCCAGTTTGCCGGCCTGGAAATCCGACACGGTCGGGTCAATCGGCACCTCGGTCGCACCCTGTGTGAGATCCGCCACCGGCTGCACCGCCAGATGCCAGAGCGGCACGTCCCAGTCTCCAACAAACCCGGCGCGTGCCAGTTCCGTCGCCCGCGCCATGCCCAGCGCGTCCAGCCGATGCCGGAATGTGACGATCTCGCGAGGGCGGGGTCTTAGCGCGATCCGCTGTTCGCCCGCGCGCGCCTGCAGCACGTCGGTGCGCCATTCCAGCACCTCGCTGATCTCCTGCGCCGCCGGGAAGGGCCAGAGGGGCGGTGTGCGCTCGGACTCAGGCATTCAGCGCACTCCGGTTGCGGCGGATCACATTCAGGATCGCCCGTTCCCCCGAGGGTGTGCCGAGATAGTCGCCGACGACGGAGGGGTCGAGCACATTGATGATGCGCGTCGACATCTGGGCTGCCGATCCCCGGCTATCCCCGTTCATCTCGACGCCAAGCCGTCCACCTCGACCGCGTTTGAGCGGCAGGATCGCCTCCGGCCCTGCCTCACCCATGAGGCCCACGCCCTTGGCAAAGGGAAACACCGTGGGTCGGTTGACCACACCGCCGCGCGCGAAAGCGGTCAATTCCTGACCACCGGCAAAAATGCCGCCCTTGGCGAAGCCAAAGAGGCGCGCGAAGAAGCCACCCACGCCTCCGCCGCCGCCCATGCCCGAGAAGGCCCGCATGATTGCGTTCTCGATCGGCTGGAAGGCCAGCTCGATCAGCCGGCTCGCAAGGTTCTGGGCGATGCGCGAGATGGCACTGGCGAATGTCTCCCAGGTGAACTCGCCGGATTTCAGCGCGTCCTTGATCGGCCCAACAATGTCCTGCGCCAGCCCTTGGGCGATCTCGCGAGATCGCTCTTGCGCCGCCCGGACGGCTTCCGTCGTTGCCTCCCAAGCCCCACGAGCAGTATCGGCGGCCTCGCGCAGAGCTTGCCCTGCGCCACGACCGGCCCCGCCCGCGCGGCCTGCGGCTTCGCGTGTGGCATCCAGGGTCTCTTCGAGCCCTTCGGCTGCGGTGCGCGCGCCCGTGAGAGCGGATTCTGCTTCCAGACCACTTGCCGCCACCGCCTCGCGCAAGGCGGCGACGGAGTCGAGGGGCGCTGTTGCCGCCTCGACCACGCCGGCCAGGGTCGCGCGCAGAGCCTCAGCCTGACCGCGCGCCTCTTCGGCATAAGTGCCAAGCCCAAGGTCCGGCATTGAGATGGGCGCGGCATTGAACGCCGCCTGAAACGCCGCGCGGGCCTCGGTTCCAGCTTCGGCGGCCGAGCCTGCAAAAGGGTTGTCGATCCGACCAAGCTCCAGCGTGCCGATCAGCGAGATGCGCCGCTCGATGCCCAGCGCCTCAAGGCCGGTGTTGATCCCCTCCAGAAACCCGTTGATGCGCTGGCCCACGCCATTCAGCATTGCCTCGACACCGCCGATCAGCGCATTCGCCGCCTGAAACGCGATATCCCCGATCGCACCGGGCAGCGCGCCCCAAAGCACCTTGATTGCCTCGAACGCCCCTTGAAACGTGTTCAGTGCCGCGTTGCCAAAACCCACCACCGCTTCAAGTGAGGTTTGCAGCGCCTCGGCAATTGCGGCCTTGATCTCGGCCCAGCTGGCCATGATTGATAACCCCAAGGCGACAGCCCCGAGCTGCATGCGCTCCCAGACCTCACGCGCGAGATCGCCCAAGAGCGAGAGCGCATTCCCAAATCCGCCCGCACCCTGAACAAGGCGCCCGAACCAGTGGATCAGTTCTCCTGCTGCCACCACAAGACCAATCAAGGGCAGGCGCAGCAGAGCACCGCGCAAGATCACCAGCGCCGTGGCGAGGCCTCGCACCGACACAGCGGCGACCACCGAGGCCGCAACAAACCGCCCGGCCATCAGCGCTGCAATCCCGGCCGCATAGGAAGTCAGCCGCCCGAGATTGTCAAAGAGCCCCCGGATTACGATGCCCAACGGCCCGGTGGCCCGCGCCGCCGCCGCCATGGCATCGGCGACGGTTTCCAGAGCAGGGGCGGCGGCGACGGCGAGTTGGTTCGACAGACCTCGCCAGATCAGGCCCAGCCGCGAGATCGCATCATTGGTCCGCTCGATCTGCTCAGCATCCTGCTCGGAGACCACGACACCGAAGTCGCGCACATCCTGCGTCGCCTGGCGCAGCGTCGCGGTATCGATCCGCGCCATCGCAATCGAGCCCTCCTCGCCAAAGAGTTGACCGGCGACGGCGGCACGCTCGGCGACCGGAACAAACTCTGCAATGGCCGCATTGATCGCGCCGACGCGCTCATCGAGCGGCAGGGCCATCAACCCGCTGGCCGTGAGGCCCAGTCGGGTCAGGGCGTCCGCCGCCGGGCCGGTCCCGGCCACCGCCTGGCTCAACCGCCTGGTCAGATCCTTCGTCGCCTGCTCAATGCCGGACATCGACACGCCGGCAAGTTCGCCCGCGCGCTCCAGCGTCTGGATGGAAGCAACCGTCGTGCCGAGCGACTGGGCAAGCTTGGCTTGCGCATCGACCGTCTGAAGCCCGGATCGGATCATCGCCGCGCCGGTCGCCGCGGCAGCGGCCGCCGCTGCCGCCATGGCGACACCCGCACGCCGCGCGAAGGCAGCAAGTCGGACATTCGCGCCCTCCATCTCGCGCGACAGGCGGCCGAACCCACGGGCACCGGCTTCGCCCACGCCTTCCAACTCAGCCCGGACCTGCCGCCCGCCCGTCGCAGACAGGCGGACAGAAACGCGTTTCTCAGTCATTGGGTTCTCTTCGCGTTACTGCGCCATTGACTTATACGTCATTGGCGCATAATTGGGGTTATGAGCATTGTCACTGTTGTCGAGACACCGGAGTTCCAGCGCCGTGCGCGCAGCCTCATGTCCGGGGACGAGCGGCTTGCACTGATTGATTTCGTGGCGCGCAACCCCATGGCCGGGGTGTCGATCGGTGGCGGGGTGCGCAAGTTCCGCTTTGCTCGCGATGGGGGCGGCAAGAGTGGGGGCTACCGTGTGATCCATTTCTTCAGCCCCGAGGACGGCGCACCGATCTTCCTGATCACGGTCTTTGCCAAGAACGAGAAGGCCAATCTGACGCCAGTCGAGACCGAAGCCGTCAAGCAACTGGGCGCCGCACTGGCCGCCAGCTACCGGAGGACGAAATGAGCGACGCATTCACAAGCATCGAGAAAGGGCTGAAAGAGGCCTTGGCCCATGCCCGGGGTGAAGTTCAGGCCGCGGTTCACGAGATCGAACTGCCCGAGCCTGATGTGCAGGCGATCCGCGCCCGCACCGGGCTCTCGCAGGCCGAATTTGCCCGCAGCATCGGGGTGAAGAAGGGCACGCTCCTGAACTGGGAGCAGCACCGCCGTAGCCCTGAGGGCCCGGCGCGGGTGCTGCTGGCGCTGATTGACAAGGACCCTAAGATTGTCCAACGCACATTGGCCGGGTGACATGCGTCTCAGTCATCCCGCCCGTCCATCTGCTCGTTGAGTTTACGCACCATGGCCGCCTCGATCACGGGTAGGAATTCGACGGCAGCACGCGGCTCCATGCCCAGCGCCGCTGCCATCGCCAGCGCTGCCGTCATGTCCCAGCCCAGCACCACGCCTGGCACCGCCCGTATCTGTCCACCCAGCCGTCCGGCCAGATCCCAGACCTGCCAGCCTTCCAGTGTTTGTGGTGCGTTCAGGATTTGCGGGCAGTCCTCGCAGGCGCCGCCGCCCTCGCAGGGTGGGCAGGCCGCGCAGTAGGCTTCGCCCCCGCCGTAGATCCAGTCGGCGAGGGCGCGGAGGCGTTTTTTTCTGCGGCCAGTTCTAACCCCCTGGCGACATAGCCCATCTGGAAACGCTCAAAGATCGGCCAAATATCGAGGAGCGCGGCGATGGCTGCAGGCGTTACGGCCACTGGCGAACCATCCGCATCGCCGACACCCTCCCAATCGAGGATCGCCCGTTCGGCCAGGGCCTTGCCGAAGATCACGGCAATCTCGTCGTCGCTGGTGCCCTCGGGCAGGCGGCGCACAATCGGATCGCTGCGTGCGGCGACCATCAGGGCCGTGGTCAGCGGCTCGACCCGGACGCGGACGCCAAGGCCAAGGTCGAGCCACCAGGGCTCGCGGGCAAGGTTCAAACGCAGCATGCTCAGTATTCCTCAACGCTGTTGATGAGAGTGACGGTGGCCATCCGGCCCAGAGTAACGTCGCGCGCGGCCTGCCAGTCGAAGGTGGCCTGCACACCCTGCGGTCCTGCGATCTCGATACGCGGGCGCGGGAGGTAGACGGCGTGCGCGGTGAGCGTCAGGCTTTCGCCAGAGGGCAACGTGTAGGCGAAACTCAATTCGCAGGGATCGCCGTTGATGGCTTGTGTCACCAGCACCTGATCGGCAAAGCGCACCTCGATGCGACCGGTCAGCGCGGCAATCGACGGGTCCGCGCCATCAATGCGCCCGTCCGAGCGGATGGTTTCCACCCGGTCGAGACTATTGGCATAGGTGATCTCGGCCGACACGATGTTGCCGAGGGGATTGCCGTCGCGGGTGATCGCCCCGTTGAAATGGCCGAACCGCTGCAGTCCAAGGTCGACCAGCGTGCCTGCGGCCGAAGCTGTCGCAACGCTTTCGCCCTGCGCGACGAGGCTCGCGGTTGCGGTCAGGAGCCCCGAGCGCTGCATCTGCCAGCTGAGCGTATCCAGCACGCAGCCCGTGTACATCGCAAAGCGCGGGATCTCGGGCATGCCTGTCTCGATCGACATCGAGGGCAGGGTCCAGCCGTCCGAGCGAAACTCATGGGTGTAAGGATCTGTGCCCGTGGTGATCGGCTGCCCGAAGGCCGCCTTCAGCCAGAACCCGAATGCCGCCGCATCAATTGGAACGACGACGTTGCCGTCCGCCGTCACCGCATCCTTGATCGGTGCCAGTGGATCGCGGCCGTAACCCAGTAACTCGCTGTTCAGAAGCGGTTGCTCGGATCCCAGCGTCGCACTGGCAAACGGCATCCGCGTGAAGCCGCTCACCGGCGGCATGCCATAGGTCGTCTCGAACGCAAGCGCCATCTGCGCCCGCGCGCCTTGCGCACGTGCCATGGGCATCTCCTCAGTTGTTGGGTTGGGTCACGCCAGGGGATCGGTCGTGGAGTAATGCAGAACAACGGTAATCACCGCAGCCTTTAGACTGGCGGCACCCTCGACAGGCAAATCGACCGGGCGGGGTGCTTCGGCCTCGACCCAGTCGCAACGTCCACCCAGTGTGCGGTCGACGGCAAGCGCCGCGCCGATCCTAGCGGTGAGCATTGCGAAAGCGCTGTCACGGTCTGTGCCCTGCACAACGGCTTCGATCTCGGCGCGATGCTGATAGTGATAGCGCAGCGGCGAGAGGGTCACGCCGGGGTCCCCGGGGTCGCCATCGCGCAAGATCAGCAGACCCGCGGAGGGCACGCGTTCGGGCAGAACTTCGCCGCGCAGCACCGGCACATGCGGGACCGTGCGCAACAAGTCAGCCAGGGCTGTCAGGATGGTTTCTCGGGTGGTGGGCATGATATGTCCTGCCACCTCAGCTGTGAGGCGGCGTTTCAGAATGAGTTCAGGGCAGTCGAAGTGCCGTCAGGTGCCGCGTCCGGGTTTGTGATCCGCCAGAGCGGCCAGTTTGCCGGGCAAATCAGACCGGCTGTGCAGAAAGTCGACGATGACGACCTGAGCCGGATCTTCAAGGAACACGATAAAATGCTGGCCTGACCGCGCAAACCGCAAATCCTCGGTCAGGTCGGGAGCGATGAGGCGCCGACAGTCTTGGGTTTGTGGGGTTCCTGCCGCGATATCGGTGCAGCGGGCGATCAGATCATCCTCATAGGCCGCAGCCTGACGGGGGCCAAAAGTGTCCAGCGTCCAACGCGCAATCTCGACCAGCGACGCCTCGGCCTGCCGTGTCAGCCGCCAGGGGCGGGGCATCACTGCGGGGTTCTTGCGCGGGCAAAAGCACGGCGTACGGCGTCTTCGCCAGTTCCTTCGGCGAACTGCCCGGCTCTCGCCTGCTCAAGGCCCCTCGACACCTGGTCCCGCAGCGCGCCGAACTCGGTCTCTTCGCGTTCCAGAAGGCGGAGACCGGCGCGCAGAGCTTCGCTTGCATTTTGATAGCGCCCGGATGCCACAAGGCGATCGACCAGGTCGGATTGGGTGTCGGTCAGAACGACGTTTCTGGTGGCCATGGTGAACTCCTCGTTCGGTGTTGGCAATATATGCCAATGCACCCGTCCTGTCCACAATCCGTTCAGAAGCGCTCCGAGACCCACCTTGCCACGATCAACCCCGGCACGCTGTCCACCGCCCGCTCGGCATCCCGCGCGAGATCCAGCCGTTTGCGCAACTTGACCTGAGGCACCAGCAGGAAGATCGGCACGGTGGCGAGGCCCCGCCCTGTACGCGACCGGCTGGGCACGGCGCGGCCTTTCGAATTCAACCGCCCCTCCGCCACCAGCAAACTTGGCCCGGAACGCCGATAGACAAAGCGCAACCTCAGCCCAGTGCGGCGTTCCCATTCCCCGGGCGTGATTCTGCCGCCTCGGGTGGATTTGCCCGCGGCGGGTGTCGGGATTGCCAGCGAGAACCCGTTCTTGGAACGGATCAGCGGCCCGGTGTCATGCGCCCCGATGATCACGGGCGCCTTCGACCAGACGAGCGCCGCGGCGTTCAGGCTTTCGCCCGATCTCGGGTAGCTGACGAGGCGGATCGAATTGCCAAGCCGTGCGCCCAGCCCAGCCCCGGTGATCTGGCCGCGCCAGGCGGATTTGAGATCGGTTCCCGCCTGGCGCATGGCTGAGGTCACGGCGCGTTCTCCGGCTGCAACCTCGGCGGCCATCTGGGCAACGATGTCCGGGGCGATGTCGAGTTTCAGCTTCAAATTTCCATAGGCCCCGTTTTCACGGTACCATGGGCGTCCATCTCAACTAAAAAATCGGGGAGGAAAGCCATGATTGATCGTGATGCCTATGTGGAGAAGGCCAAAGCCAATATCGACAAGTGGAACGCAGAGATCGACAAGATGCAGGCAAGCGCCCGAGAGGCGCAGGCCGATGCGAAGATCGAATACGACAAGCAACTAGCCGAAATGCGGAAGCAACGCGATGAGGCGGAGGCGAAGATGAAGCAAGCGAAGCAGGCATCGGACGCCGCCTGGGACGATATGAGCAAGGGCTTTCAATCGGCCTGGGACAATATCTCAGATTCGTTCCAAAATGCGATGAAGCGGTTCAAGTGAACTGACCCCGTTGCTGTCGGCGTTTCAGAACGCCGGCAGACTACGCCGGACGCAGATCCACCGTCCAGATCAGCCGCTCGCGGTCGCGCACCGGCTCGCCCTGGATCAAGAACCCTTCGCCGTTGATCTCGATCCGGTCGCCGGGGCGTGGGTTCGCCGCCTCGGCCACGCGCAGGTCAACGCGGGTCGTTTCCGACCAGAGCCGTGCCTCGCCGAACCTCGTGATCTCGTCTGCGCAGCGCGTGACCACGCGGACGAGGACCGGCGCGCCGCCATCGGCAATGTAGACGGCGTCGCGGGCAATATTGGGATCGGCGAAGAGATTGTCGATCACGGCGACAAAGACGGACATCATCGGTTGCCGTCAGTTCGAGCTGTGCAAACGGATTGCCAGGCGCGGGCGCTTGTTGACCGGCAGGATCGAGGCCTCGGTCATCAGATCAATCCAGCGACCTTTGGCGTCGATCATCTGGCGGGCATAGAGCGGCAGGCCGATGGTATTGGCGGTTTCCAGCAGGTTCGCCGGTCCACCATAGGTGGTGAAGGTATCAAACGTGCCCATCGGAAAGGCGATGCCCTCGCCGGTCGGGATCAGCCGTTCCGACGTGCCGTTCGAGAGCGTGACCGAGCCGTTGTATTCCTCGAACAGAATGCCTGCGAAGGGAAAGGCCCGGCGCATATCCTCGCGTAGCGGCTGGCCGCCGGTGGCCGAGAAGAACTTGTAGGCGTCCTCGGTCTTGGGGTGGCTGATCAGCTTGTCGAAGAACTCGGAACTGACCAGCGCGTGCGCGGTGGTCATCGTCTCGCCCATGAGGTTGTCTTCGATCGCGCGCAGGGTGCTGCGCACCTTGCCCTGCACATTGGTGGCAGCGGTTCCAAAGACGAAGTCGACCGAGATCTGCGCCAGGCCGAATTCGGTGAAGTAGTTGTAGAGCGTGGTGCCCGCCCCATCCTTCACGATGCCGCGGAGCGCGTTCATCTCCATGTATTCCCGGGTCTGGGCGTGTTTGCGGCGCATCAGCGTGAGCTTGCGGTTCATCACCTCGACTAGCGGGTCGGTGACGTCGGACATGCCCAGCGCTGGCATGCCCTGAATGTCGGCGGGCAGGATCACATCGTCATGCGGGATCCACGGGAGGGCAAAGGAGCGCATTGAGCGCGCCTCGCGGTTTCCGACGGTGGCGGGGGCGCCAAGCGGGACCGAGGGCAGCAGGCTCAGCACCCCCTCGCGCTGTTCGATGACGATCGAACGCTGGGTGACGCCTTCAAAGCGGAACAGGCCGATCTGGCCAAGGCGGGTATAAAGATTGGGCAGGATGTTGATCGCCTGCGTCATCTCGGCGAGCGAGTAGCCGCCAATGTCGAACGGGTTGCGGGTGATGGTCATGGGGAACTCCGGGGAAAGAGGGGCAGGGAGGAGAGGTGCGCGAAACTGGCGGGAGGGATCAGGCCGTGTCGCGCGCGACAATCCCGGCGGCTGCCAGCTGGCCGATCTTGGTGGTGATCTTGGCCCCGTCATCCACTGAGGCGTCGTATGTGAGGGACGCGCGCGAGACGATGGCCGGGCCGCGTGCCACGACAAGGCCGATGGCATCCGCCAGCGTGGCATCAACTGCGAAGAGCAACACGGCAATCGCGGTCTGCGCGCCGTCTGAGCCGCCCGAGGTCGCGAGCTTGTACTTGCCGCTTGCGGTGATGCGGCCCAGCACCGACCCGACGGGATAGGCCGTGCCGGCCAGCAGCGTGATGGTCTCGCGGGTGTAGTTCGGGTTGACCTCGTATTTGAGGACATCGCCCATGCTGGGAGGCTGGGTCAGGACAGTCATGATGGAAATCCATGCAAAGGGGGCAAAAGGCATCCCCCGCCGGGGCGGTGCGGCGGGGGATCAGTCAGGCAGAGGGGTGTCGGGTTTTGGCCCAAATGCGGCCGGGGCGTTAGCCCCGAGTCCCAGCGGCAGCGGCCCGTTTCGCCGCGGCAACGATCGGGCTTTCCTTGGCCTGCGGGAGAACGGGTGAGGGCGGGGCGGCCACAATATCGCGCGCGTCGGCTGCAGCACTGGCGCGTTCGATCACGAGGCGACGCAGGGCTTCAGGTGTGGTGCCCTCGCGCAGGGCTTTCGCGGCATCAATGGCGATGCCGAGACGGCCCGCCTGCGCGGCGATCTCGGCGATCTCCGCCGCCGACTCGCGAAGCTGCGCCGACAATTCGGCCAGATTACCCTGCTGTGTGGTACCTGCGGTGCGCGCCGCAGACGCCGCAGCGGGGGCTGGTGTTGGTACAGTTGCTGCGGGTGCGCTTGCTGCTGTTGGCGCGGCGCCCGGTGCTCGGGCATCATCATCGGCTGCATCTGCTGACGCTGCGCCTGCTGTGTCACGCGCTCGATCCCGCTGCACATCCTCGATGTCCTTCTGCGTATTCTCCTCTTGGTCAGGCGCTTGGGCCATGGCTCTCTCCTTTTGTGGGCTGGTTTGGGTGATGGTCTGGCGCGGCGCTCTGGTGTTGAAGCGCGCGACCAACTGCCGGAAGGCGGCAAAGCCTCGCGCAAGATCGGTGACCTCATCAGCGAGGCCTGCGACAACAGCATCGGCCCCGCGATAGGTTGCAGCTTCGGTCGCCATTGCTGCGTCCTGGCTTAACCGCCCGGCACGACCCGCCGCGACGGTCTCGGCGAAGAGAAACCGCAGCACGTCGATCTCGCGCTGGATGTCGTTTCTGACAGCGGCAGGCAGGGGCTCGTAAGGGTTGGCGTCAATCTTGTGTGACCCCGCATGGATCAGTGTCACCCGTGTTCCGTCCTGATCGAGCTGGCCACTGAGATCAGCGTGCATCACCACGACACCAATGCTGCCCGCAGCACCCGTGCGGGGTAGCAGGATCCGGTCAGCCTGGCTTGCCAGCGCATAACCCGCCGAGAAGGCATGTTCGGCCACAAAGGCCCAGACGGGTTTTGTGGCACGAATTGCACGAATGCGATCCGCGAGGTCAAATACACCCGCGACCTCGCCGCCAAAACTGTCAATTTCCAAGGCGAGGCCGCGCACAGCAGGGTCATGGGCCGCCGCCTCGATCTGGGCCGCGATCCCCTCATAACTGGTCTGACCAGAGGAATTCCCGATCCAGCCGCCACGATGGATCAGTACGCCGGAGATTTCGATCACGGCGATGCCGTCTATCACCGGGTATGGCACCTCACCATGCTGGCGGTAATCGTCCAGCATTCCACCGGCCAGAATACTGGCGCGCGCTGGCGGGACGAAACTGCCGGGTGCGTCATGCAGATCATGGTCTGCCAGTTCGACCCGCCGCCCAAGGATGCGCGGCCCAAGGCCCGAGAGAAACGCCATGGCCTTGGACGGCTCAATCAGTAGCGGCGTGTTAAAGGCGCGCGCGGCAATGCGGGCATGCAGCATCAGGACTGGTCCTCAGGGTCGCGCGGACGGTCTGCCGCATCATCGGTTTTATCCGTCTGGTCGGTGTCGTCGTCGTTGCCTCCATCCCCCTCCGGGCCTTGCAAAGCCTGCACACCCTGCGCGGGTGAACCGGGGCGGCGGAAGTCGAGACCGAGTTGCCGTTCGCGGGCGCGCTCTGCGGCAATATCGCGGTCGACCTGTTCAGCGTCATAGCCGCGCTCGGCGATGGCTTGTGTCCGTGATTTGAGGCCTGCCTCGATCTGGGCGATCTCGGCATTGGCGTCTTTCAGCGGATCCACCCAGTCCCATTTCGTCGGCAGCCAGTCGGCGGCGAGCAGCTGGCTGCGGTTGGCCTCGTAGCGCGGCAAGGACAACGCCCCTGACAGGACCGCCGCATCCATCCAGCGCGCGTAAACTGGCCGGCAAAGCTGCCAGACCATGACGGAATGTTGCCAGGCCGAGACCCGGCGGCGGAACTCGATCAGCGCGAGGCGCGAGTTCGAGAAATTGCCCTTCACCATGTCATTGGCAAGGTACGGATAGGGAATACCCAGGGCTGCCGAGATTTGCAGGAGCGTGCGGTACTGAAACGGCTCGTAAGTGCCGCCGCTGTCGGCGGGCTGTCCCACGGTGACATCTTCGCCCGGATCGAGTCGCACAATCTGGCCGGGGCTAATCTCCACACCGGCGGGTCCATCCTCGTCCTCAGCCGGGGCGAGGGGGTTCTCCGGGGCGGGCGAGGTCACGAACATCGCGTACATCGCCGCGACCTTCTTCCGGTCAAGCTCGGCGTCGTCATACTGATCGAGCAGGAACAGCTTCACGATGGCCGGCGCCAGTTTCGACACCCCGCGCAACTGGCCACCCTCGACCGGGTCGATCACATGGATCACTTCGGAGGCGGGCACCCGGACAATCTCCCCTGCAAGTCCCGGATCGGAGCTGTCGCCCGGGTGGCGGCGAAAGAAATGATAGGCCACGCGTCGCCCGATCCGGTCGAACTCGATGCCCTGGCGGATAGGATTGCCATTGGCGGCAACGCTGGTCTGCTCCAGGGGCAACATCTCCGCCGGCAGCATCTGTAGCTGCAAGGGCACGCTCAGTCCGTCGCCAGCGCGTCGTGGCCGGATCCGAAAGAACACCTCGCCCGCGAGAAACACCTCGCGCGCAGCGCGGCGCTGCAACCCGTAGAAATCCGTGAGCCCCTCGGCATCCGCCTCGTCGGTCCAAGCGAGCCAGAGCCGCTGCAGCTCTTCCTTGGCACCGGCATCCGCGATTTTCGAGATCGGCTTGATCCCATCACCGACGGTATTGGCAGCCCAACTTTCGACCGCGTTCACCGCATAGCCGTTGTTGCGCACCAGCCAGCGAGCGCGGGCGGTGATATCCGGCCCGCTGGCCGCGATCAGCGCGTTGACATGGGCCCGCGTCGCACGAAACCCGCGCAGGCGCCGGTGATGCTGGCCCGCGTCAAACCCACCGATGAAGGCACCGAGGCGCTGCCGCCAGTGCATCACAGGTCTTTCACGGCATAGGGGCGCAGAACACGCCCGGTGCCGCGCTCGAACCTGGCGATACGCCGCTCGAGATCCCCGATCGCCGCCGCCAGTTCCGCGTCCGAGCCATAGGTGATCGACTTGCCGTCGTAACTCACGCTGCGCGTGCCGCTGTAGCGCGCCGCCAAGAGGGCGCTGTGCCGGGATTTCATCTCATCAAGCGTCATTGATCATTCCATGTATTTCGGTGTGCTGATCCGCCAGCCGCGCCGGCGAGGGGCGGTAATCCGCCCGGCTTGCGGCTCGGATGGCCTGTCAGTTTCGGGTTTGGGTGCGATAGCGACGGTCTCCACCCCGGCCTGTTTCTCCAGCTGCCGCCATATCCGCTCGTCGAACCGATCAGCCCCAAGAATCCAGGCGGCGGCCCGGGCATAGACCCTCGTGTCGAGCGCCTCGTTCCTCTCGCGCATCTTTTGCCATTCCTGGCGGGCGTAGCCGCGCCGATCACGGATCGTGACCAGCTGCTCACCCACCAGCTGTTTGAGCCATTCGCTGTCAGCCCAGTCTGGCAGGTGGATCGTGCCGTCAGGGAACGCCACGCCCAGCACGCGATCTTCATCGCTCGGCCGCTCAAGACGCAGATAGCGATAGGTCTCGGCCTTGAAACTCGCCGTGGCCACCGTCCAGAGTCGTGCTCCGCGTTTCAGCTTCCGGCCGTTCACGGTCGCATCGACAAAGGTCGGGCCCGATACAGGCGTCGCCCGGTTGAAGCCTTCCAGGCCTTTGACCGGGGCAACCTGCGCGATCCCTTGCTTACGCGACCAGGCATAGACGGCGGCGGACTCGTAGCCGGTGTCAATGGCCAGCTTGGCCAGCGTCATGATTGCGCCGTTCTCATGCGTCCAGGTCTGGCCAAGCACTGCCGTCAGCCGGTCCCAGCACGCGGGATCGTCGGGACCACCTGCAATGACGATGTGATCGACAAGCCAGCTCTCGAGGCCGCGGCCCCAGGCCCAAATGTCGACTTCAATCCGGTCTTTCTGCACGTCGGCCCCTGCGGTGAGGAATAGCCCGCCTGCGGGGATTTGCGCCGGGAACGTCTCGCGCCGATCCGCCAGCCGCTGCCATTCCGGCGCATCGCCAGACTCAACCCAGGTTTCGCCCAAAAGCGTATTGCGCGCGGCGCGCAACATCTCGTCCGAGCCTTGGGCTGCCAGCCAGTCCCGCGCGATCTGCTCCCAAGATTTCCAGCCGATCGGCGAATAGAGCGCCGAGAGGTGGAAACCGATGGCGTTGGGGTTGTTTGAGGTCGCAGTCGCCCGCCATTCGCCACGCGCCAGCATCTGCGTCTTGTGATGTTCGGCAATAGGGCGTTCGCAGCCCGCGCACATGTAAGCTGCCGTTTCCGGCTGCCCCTTGGCCCAGCGCAACCGTTCAAACTGCAGCCATTGCCTGTGGTCACAATGCGGGCAGGGCACGAAATACCGGCGCTGGTCGGAGGCCTCGAACTCGCGTTCAATGCGCGACAGCCCCCGGATCGTCGGCGTCGAGACCATGAACACCTTGCGCCGATGCGCGAAGGTCGTGGTGCGCGCCTCGGCCAGCGTGACCGGGTCGCCTTCCTCGTCAGCCGAAGCCGGATAGGCATCGACCTCGTCGAGAAACACATAACGCGCCGGCATTGACCGCAGGCCGGTGGCCGAGTTGGCACCAGTCAGCACCAGGATGCCGCCGGGGAATTCCTTGGACAGCATCGAATTGCCGGCATCGCGCGACCGGGCCGGGTTCACCCGCTCGCGCAGCGCCGGGCTGTCCGCGATCAGCGGGTCAATCCGACCGCGCGAGGTGCGTTTGGCCATCTCGACCGTCGGCAGCACCGCCAGCATTGGTCCCGGCGCGTGGTGGATGACAAAGCCAATCCAGTTGTTGCCCGCCTCGGTTGCGCCGACCTGTGCGGCCTTCATAAAGCTGATGCGCTGCGCCGGGTGGCGCGGCGAGAGGGCATCCATGATCTCGCGCAGATAGGGTGTTCGAGCTGTGCGGTATTGGCCCGGCTCGGCGGAGGCCCGCGATGACAGCTTGCGGTGTTGATCGGCCCATTCCGACACCGTCAGATCCGGATCGGGCCGCATGCCGCGGCGCCAGTTGCGCAGGATGTCCTCAGCGCCGTCAAAGCCGAGATCGAGGTCTGCGGTCAGATCACCATCGGTCAGATCGTCGTTGGCCGGGTTTTCGTTATCCGAGGCTGACCCTGAGGTCTGCCAGGGCGGTGAGCTGCTCTCGGACATGGGTTTCCAGCACCCTTTGCAGGATCGCAGTCTCGATCGTTACGGGCATCCCCGAGGCCTTCTCCATCTCTGCGGACAATTGCGCGGCCATCAGCGCGGCGACCCGGGTGGGCCAGGTGACCCAAGTGTCGCGCTCCTGGCGCGCGAGGCGAAACACCAGCGTCTCTGCACGGGCCCGGTCAACCAGCACGCCCTTCTTCTTCTGGATCGCAAGTTGGCGTTCCTGCGCCTGATAGACGGTCAGCGCGGTGCGGGCTTTCAGATAGGAAGAGCTGTCAGCTGGTCCAGAAAAGCCACTATCGCCGCCGCTGCCACCGGTGCGACCGCTGCTGCGCCGCTGTTGGTCCGGATCGGTCATCTCGGCCCGGCGCACATCGGACGCGGCCGCGTTGATTGATCCATCGCTGTAAACCACCAGCCGCCCGGCTTTGCGGGCTTTCTGGATTGCCCCGCGCGACAGGCCGGAATGGGCGGAATACTCGCGCTCGCTTATTCCTTCCATGGCAGTGTCCGTTTCGATTAAAGCAATGATATTGCTTATTATTAAGTTGATTACACTCGCCGCTGGAGCGATTCTGGGTGCAGGTAAATGATGCAACTCAGCCCCGGAGATCCCACCATGGCCACCAAGACCCAAAACCCAAGCGAAGCCCTGCTGCAGGAGATCGCCGCCAAGCATTTCTTTCTCGAAACGCTGGAAACCCGCAACAGTGACAGCCTCGACTTCCATGAGGTCGCGGTCTGGTCGATCCGCGCCGCACTGGAAGAAGCCTTCGCCGCTGGCCAAGCCGCAGCCAAGCGCTGACAGAGGGCAGGGACATGACCATGGCCACAACCACCATCCGCATCGACTTCGCCACGCTGCCTGATCCGCTCAGCGGCAAAAGCCCTGACTCTGTAGCGCGAATGATCGAGGCCGCGCTTCGCGAAGAGGAGATTGCCGCCGATTGCTCCGACATCTTCTCGCATCTCAAGATCGAACTGCCGACCGCGCAGCTGGCTGCTGCCAGCGCTGTGCTGGCGAGCCTGCAACTGATCTGAAGGAGGGGCCCTATGAGCACGCGCGCGCAAATCGCCATCCAGACCGGGCCTGAAGAATGGGCCCATGTTTATTGCCATTATGACGGCTATCCTTCGCACATGCTGCCAGCACTGGCGCGCTGGACGCCGCAGGACATCCTCGCCGCGCGCGAGATCCGGCAGGTGCGCGCCAATGAGATCGAGGGGTTCGAAAACCCCAGCGACCCAATCCTCCTGCCGCGGCCAACCTGCCAGTTCTGTCACCTCTACATCTGGCAGGACGGCGCATGGGCCGAGATCATCCCCGACCCCTTAGAAAGGCCCTTGCCATGACGCTACCTCTCAACTGCCTGTCCGAGGGCGAGATCCTCGCCGACCTGATCCGCCGGGAATGTGCCATCGGGTTTGACCTTCGGTTCTGTCGCAGCGTGGCCGTATCCGAGCACGACTGTGACACCGTTACCTGCGACCCGACCGAGGCGGAGTTCGCCACACTCTACACCCTCACTGATTTGGGCGAAGCGATTGCCATTCACGATGTGGACCTCTCCAGCGCAGGGGCGGACGAGGTGGCAGTCGTCGCCCGCGCGCTGTTTGTCGCTATGATCAACGCGCGGCGCGACCCGCCCGACGCCGCCCAGCGGCACGAGGCAGAGCAGGCGGCGCTGACCGGTACCCACCAGATATCATGATCATAAAGCCATGAAATTGCTTGGATTCAACTACGGCAATCTCTGCAGTAGAGCGATGGTTATGACAGGAAAACGATGCAACTCACCCCGGAGACCAAGCCATGACTACCCGCCGCGCCACCGACAATTCCAAAGCCCTCGACGCTTTCATGACCACCAAGTTCCATATCGACGCGATACTGGAACGCCTGAAAGCCCTGAGCGATGACCATTTCAACACCCATCCCGACGAGATCAACTGGGGCGACGTTGGCACCCTGAACCACTATGCCAGCCTGCTGCGCCAGATCACCGACAGCGCCTTCAAGGAGGGCGAACATGCAGCTTGATCCCGCCCAGCGCCATCAGATCAAACAGGATCCCACCATGCCGAAACTCACCAACACCCAGACCATTATCCTCAGCGCCGCGGCCCAGCGCACCGACAACTTCGCCCTGCCGCTACCCAAGGGGCTGGCCGGAGCGGCGGCGAAGATGGCTGTCGCCAGGATGATCGCACACGGCTTGCTCGAAGAAGTCGAGGCAAACCTGCGCTGCGGCGAACCCCTCTGGCGCGAGACTGGCGATGGTCATGGCACCACGTTGATCGCGACTGAAGCCGGCCTTGAGGCCATCGGGATTAAAGCCGTGGCAGCCAGAGCCGAGACCGCAGCGCGCAAGGCGAAGTCGGACGCCGACTCGCTGCCGACTACATCGGACACGCCAAAACATGTCGCCATACGCACTGGCACCAAACAGGCCCAGATCATCGCTCTGTTGCAGCGCCCCGAGGGTGCGGCGATCAGCGAGATCGTCGCCGAGACTGGCTGGCTGGCCCATTCCGTCCGCGGCATGATCTCTGGCGCGCTGAAAAAGAAGCTGGGCTTGCCCATCGCCTCCGAAAAGATCGACGGTCGAGGAACCGTATACACACTAGGCGGCGCCTGACGCCCCGCTTCACGGTACTGATCACCCGTGAGGCGACTGAGAGCACCAGCGCCAACGCTCGAACAACCGGCGCAGCGCGTAGCTGCGGACGAGCGACAGGCCGCTGAACAGCACACCAATAGCGAGGTTTTGGCCGACGCTTGGGTGTAAATCGAACCATGGAAAAACCATGATCTGCATTGCGACGGCCAGCACATAGCCCACCACGATATTGGTGATGGCTTCGACCAGCGACATGTGGCGCGACTGGCTCATGCGCGCCGCTTCGATTTGGGCGAGGGTTTTTCCTGCTGCTGCACTTGGGCCATAAGAGTGGCGGTATTTCCCGTCGCCATCTCCCATCTCCGCACGGCGACGTCGCAATAGACCGGGTCGAGCTCCATAGCGAAACACTTTCGCCCAGCGCGTTCGGCGGCGATCAGCTGCGTGCCGGAGCCGCAGAATGGCTCGTAGATCAGATCGCTGGGATCGCTGAATGCCGTCAGAACCGCCTCGACCAGCGCCACCGGGAACACTGCCGGGTGTGATCCGGCAGCACCCAGTCCGCCCTTGTGGCGCATGACGCGGAACACAGAGTCGGGGATGCGGTGGCTTTGGATCGGATTGCCGGTGCCGGTCTTGGCGTGGACGGTGCCGTCGGCCCCGCGCAGCCCACCGCCGCCGAGGGTTTCCCCCGCGTGCTTGGACGGGACCGTCTTGTGGGGTTTGCGGGGCGCGCGGTTGAAGTGGAAAATGAACTCGTGCGACGGGGCCAGGCGGCCGTTCCAGTCGCCCGGCAAACCGGGGCCCTGATCCCACACATACCAGCCAAACCGCCGCCAACCAGATGTGCGCATCCATTCCACCCATCCTTCCCAATAGGGCTGCCATTCGCTGTCGCGGTGCACGAGGCCGAGGTTGACCAGCAGCTGCGCCTCGGCGGTGACCGGCGCTGCGGCGAACACGCCCTGCATCAGCGCATCCCAATCGCTGACCTTTTCCTTGGCCGCGCCGTAGTCCCGCTGCTGCGCATAGGGCGGCGAGGTGAACATCAGGGTGGCCTGTTCGCCCTGCATCAGCCTGGCGACGACGGCCGGATCGGTGGCATCGCCGCAGCATAGCCGGTGCTTGCCCAGCGCCCAGATGTCGCCCGGCTTCGTGATCGGATCAGCGGGCGGGGCCGGGATCGCATCGGCCGCATCATCAGAAATCGCAGGGCGGTCGTCAGCGTCTGCCAGCAGTGCGTCCAGTTCATCCTCGGGGATCCCGATCAGCCCGAGGTCGAAATCCTCGGCCAACAGTGCCTGCAATTCCTGCAACAGCAGCGCCTCATCCCAGCCGCCCAATTCGGTCAGTTTGTTGTCGGCGATCCGATAGGCCCGACGCTGGGCTTCGGTCAAATGGCCCAGCACGATCACCGGGGCATCGGACAGCCCGAGGTGCGCGGCGGCTAGGATGCGACCATGGCCAGCGATCAACTCGCCGTCGGCCGCGACCAGCACCGGCACGGTCCAGCCGAACTCGGCCATGCTGGCGGCAATCTTCGCCACCTGGTTGGCATCGTGGGTCTTGGCGTTTCTGGCGTAGGGCTTCAGCCGGGCGAGGGGCCAGAGTTCGATCCTGCCCGGCAGGAGGGGCGCATTCATGCCGCCAGCCTTTTCGCCTTCAGGTCGGCAAAGGTCTCGCCGGTATCAGCCAGCACGGCATTGGCGCCGGTAAATTGCTGCCAGCGCTCGATGGCCACATCGACATAGGTCGGGTTCAATTCGATGCCAAAGCAGACCCGCCCGGTGGTTTCCGCCGCGATCAGCGTGGTGCCGGATCCCATGAAGGGTTCAAACACCGCCTGGCCCGGGCTGGAATTGTTCAGGATCGGGCGGCGCATGCATTCCACCGGCTTTTGCGTGCCGTGGACCGTGGCGGCGTCTTGGTCCTTGCCCGAGATGTGCCAGAGCGTGGTCTGCTTGCGATCCCCGGCCCAGTGGCCCTTGCCGGTCTTTTTGACGGCATACCAACAGGGTTCATGCTGCCAGTGATAGTCGCCCCGGCTGAGAACCAGGCGGTCCTTGGCCCAGATGATCTGCGACCGGACTGCGAAACCCGCCGCCATCAGGCTTTCCGCCACGGTCGATGAGTGCAGCGCGCCGTGCCAGACATAGGCCACGTCGCCGGGAAACAGCGCCCATGCCTCGCGCCAGTCGGCGCGGTCATCATTCAGTACCTTGCCGGTACGTTTGGTTTTGGCCGTACCGGTCGCACCGGCCGCGCCCACCTGGTTGCGCCAGGACGGGTCATACTCCACGCCGTAGGGCGGGTCGGTCACCATCAACAACGGCTTCACATCGCCGAGCAACCGCCCAACCACATCGGCCGACGTGCTGTCGCCGCAGATCAGCCGGTGCGACCGGTGCGACCGGGGCGACCCGAGCTGCCAGAGATCGCCCGCCACCGATACCGGCGTGACAGGTGGTTCGGGAATGTCATCTTCACCCTCGACAGCGCCGCCTTCCACTTGATCCGGATCGCGCAGCAGGGCGTCCAGATCCTCATCGGTGATCCCCAGCAGCGACAGGTCGAAATCCTCGGCCAGCAGCCCCGCGATCTCGTCGCGCAACATCGCCTCGTCCCACTCGCCCAGCTCGGTCAGTTTGTTGTCGGCGATGCGGTAAGCCCGGCGCTCCGCCTCGTCGAGGTGGCTCAGCCGGATCACTGGCACGTCCTTCAGCCCCAACATGGCGGCCGCCAACACCCGGCCATGCCCAGCGATCAACTCACCATCGTCGGCCACCATGCAGGGCACGGTCCAGCCGAACTTCGCCATGCTGGCGGCGATCTTGGCCACCTGATCGGTGCCGTGGATTTTGGCATTGCGGGCATAGGGGCGCAGCCGGTCGATCGGCCAGGATTCAATCTGGCTCGGCGCGAAGACCAGGTCCATCAGGTGGCTTCCATGTGGGGCAGGGCGGGCATGCCGATGCGCTCTGGGCGATGCCGGCGTCAGGATCGGGATCCGCGATGTGGGGAAAACGAAAACGCCCACGAGGGGATACCTGCGGGCGCTATTCTTCGATGATCAAGGTATGAGTCAAGGGGGGCAGCTTTGTCAAATGAAAAACGCGCTTGGATTTAATGGCTTCCAACAAGGTGGATTCCGCTGGCTGGCTTCCGGCGCGATGGCTTCCGTCAGGTGGCTTCCTTGGATTCCGAAAGGAATCCAAGGAAGCCACCCGGTGTGCCGGGTAAGTCACTGATATTGAGTCGGAATTTCGAGGCTATCCGTGGAGGTGGCTTCCAAGTGGCTTCCCCGGTGAAGAAGCCAGGCGCTAGCGATCTGCCGCGCTGCGCCCCCCCGCATACATTCGGGGCCGGGGAGGAACCATGCCGAGGGGGGGCAGGAAACGAAAGCGTCCGATAGGAGATTTTTCCGCGCCCTGCTTTTCAATCCACGGGTCGAGGAGGGCACAGTAGTAAACGGGATGCTGGCCCTGTCAGCTGCGGCAATTCCTCCTGATTGATGAGTGGTTACGCACGCGAAGCTGATGACTACTCGTCGTTGAGTGTCATGGTTTCAAAATAACCTTTCTTCCCCGCCCACCAAGTTTCACGGCATACTCCTTCAAGTTGAGGATTAGCTTGGTGATTCGACCAGAATAGATTTGCAAAGGACAAAGGATGCTAGAAAATCTGCGTATTTCCGATGTGGCCGTGCACGAGGTGTTCACCCGTGGTCAAGACCGTCGGCTGGTTCAACCGGAGTATGCTCTTGCCCTCGAAAACTTGTCCGTTGAAGCAATGACGGCATTCCGCCAACGTGCAACTGATGCGTTGTCTGCTAAGGCTAAATCTGTCGAGATGCAAATCATACGAACTGGGGTCGGTACATTCCAAGGCGACGCAGCCGCAATGGTTGCCTTAACGGCACCAGAGGCGTTTCTTCAGGCCTCGCGCCGAGTTGCAGATCGGTTGGCAGAAGCACAGACATCCCAAGCCATCCCGGGCGGAATCGTAATTGTTTTTAGGGGGGTCACAGGACCGACTGATCTTCCGTTTGTTGCTGTCATCAAGGCAGAGGTTCAGGAAGGCTTCCGCAGACGACGCGACGGAACAGCAGTCATTACAGAATTTGTTAACGATCTATTTCTTACCAAAGCAACACGTCTGTATAAACTTGGATTCATGGTGGCAAGCGGTGCAGCGCCCTATCGCGACGAGGCTTGGCGCTGTCTAGTATTCGACCATCACATCGTCGCAAGCAACCGTGAGGCTGCAGCGATTTACTTCTACGAATCCCTCTTGGGCTGTGGTTTTAGGGAAGATAGCGCATACGAGACTGCGAAATTCTTTAACTTAACCAAAGAGTTTGCTGTAAAAAATATTGAAGACAGGGCTGTGCGGCATCGCGTTCAGGACTCTCTGTTTACATACATCAAGAACGACCAGGCCCCTACGTTCACTGTTGATGAGTTTGCAGAGAGGTACGTGCCGCTTGATATTCGGGATCGTTATCAGACTTTCATGAGAAACAAGCAGTTTCCAGAGCGAGCGGTGCGAAGAGATATTGCCGAGCTTCGCAGTCGCTTGAAGCGGCGCCGATTCAAATATGGCACAGATATCGAATTTTCTGCGTCCCCAGAAGCGATGGCAGAAGGTCGTGTTTCCATCCAGACACAAGACGCCGTAGACGTACAAGCGGAGGCAAGGGGCGAGATCACTGTCATCACGATCAAAGACCCTTTTGTTAAGGAAGTATGAGCGGAAGAGACACAGAATTTCTTGCTCGGTGGAACGCTGAGAAACAGGAGTATGCGCGGTGGGGGAACTTTGTTGTCCACCGCGTTTGCGGCCTTATTTTTAAGAAAATTGACCCGCATCAGGCGGAAACCTTCGTGCGCATCCCTGCGACGCCGAGGCTGAAAGACGGCGAATCCTTACTTCAGAAGGCATTCTATCGCGAGAAAGGATATGCCTCACCTTACGACGAAATAGAAGATAAGGTCGGGGTTCGCTTCGTCTTGCTTCTTGGCTCCGACGTTCGTTTGGTAGGCCAAGCAATTGAGGGAGATACAGAAGCATGGCACGCTATCAAATCCCGTGACCATGAGGCTGAAATCGCGGCAAAACCGTATGAGTTTGAATATCAGTCGGTGCATTTCGTTGTGCGATCTAAGGCAGGGCTTCATCACGAAGGGCAACCCATTGCCGAAAATTTGGCATGCGAAGTCCAGATCCGAACACTCCTGCAGCATGCCTACAGCGAAATTACGCATGACACCCTGTATAAACCTGCGATACAGACTACGCCTGCAATGAAGCGTGCCGCTGCTAAGAGCATGGCGCTGATCGAAGCGACTGGTGATTATTTTGACAGTCTTAATGACCTCATTGCTAAGCAGGTGCAGCCACTTCGTGAACTTGGACTGCGCTTAGAAGGCATCTATTCGCGAATTGTTGGAAGCGCACCCACTGCAGCCAAATCGCCACTCAATGATCTTGTGCTTGACCGTTACGGACACGACGTGAATCCTGATGATGTTGAAAATTGGTTAAACCAGAGAGTATTTATTGGTCAAAGGATAGCTGAAAGGAGTTCCGCTCGCGCCTCATTCAGGCTGCCAGCAATCCTAATTTTATATTACGCTGCAGCCACTGCTACACACGGTACACCGATCAACTGCCCAGTGCCAGAAGACGACTTAAGCCTTATTTATAGCGATCTAGGATTATCACTGAACGGCTAAGTATTCTCAAGGCATTCGACGCAGTCATAATCGACATTTCGGATTTAGATTTCCACGCATTTCAGCAACGGTTGCCATAAGAGGTTCTTCAGGCATTCGCGTTATATCCCGCCCAATCCGTCGTCAAACGTTGCGACCAATCGCAATAATCTGTCGATAATCCGCTCAGTAATTTTCTTGCGCTCGAGAATTTTTGGTTTGCGTTTCAGCGCATCAATGACTGCTTCACGCAGCGGGGTTTTACCTGTGAACTGATAATCGTCCACCAGACGCTGGAATGCCGCCGGTAGGATGCCCTCTTCGGCGCAAACGGCATCTATTGCCTTGTCCCGCTCGTCGTTCCAGAAGGCCAGAAAAGTCTCTTCGACACTGGCGCCGCTGTCCTGTGCCCTTGGCATGTGCTGTTCAATGAACCGTTCGATCAATTCACGCTTGCTGCGCAGCTGAGCCTCTGACCCAAGCATGTCCATCACCAGCTTGCGCTTGCGTGCGCTTTCATCACGCTGGGTGGTATCCAAACTGTTGGAATCCCGCGATACCTCGGCCAGCAAGCCAAGGATGTAGGCGACGTTGATTTCGTCACGCTGGATCAGCTCGAGTTCGAAATCGACCTCGTCGATGATCGACACATCCTTAGTATCCTTTGCCCGCTTTGTCCGGTCATAGATGTCGAGGTACATGCTTTTGTAATCCTCGAACTGCTGTGGATCGAGGACCAGGTCGTCGGGGCTGAACTGGGTGAAACTGCCCAGTACGTTGCGCACGCGGATCAACTCGCGGAACGCCTGCACGAAGGCAAGAATTTCGCCCTCCGTTTGCAGATCGTTCACGCTGTCGACGTCAGGGGCGATTTCCAGCAGCTGGGCGACGGCCGCGTTGAACTGCGCGACGTATTCCTCATAGGGGGCCATCAGGACGGTTTCAATGGCGTCCTTGTTGGAAAACAGCGTGATCGCCTCGTCTGTCTTGGCCTTCAGGTTCCGGAAGCAGACGATGTTGCCTTGGGATTTGACCTGGCCAAGGATGCGATTGGTGCGCGAAAATGCCTGGATCAGCCCATGGTACCGCAGGTTCTTGTCGACGTAGAGCGTATTCAGTTTCTTCGCATCGAAGCCGGTCAGGAACATGTTGACCACCAAAAGTATGTCGACGCGGTCCTTGTCTTGGAAGTCGCGTCTCTCGCGCTCCTTCATCCGTTTGGCGATGTCCTTGTAATAGTTGTAGAAGCTGTGGTTGTCCTTCGTCGAGTAGGCCGTCTGGTACATCGCATTGTAGTCAGCGATGAACCGATCCAGCTTTTCGCGGGTGTGCACGTTGATTGGCTTGTCCACGCCGATGTTGAAATCCGGATCGCCGATCAGGCCGTCGGCGTCTGCATCCTCTTCGTTGGCGGTATAGGTAAAGATCGTGGCCACGCGCAGATCGTGCTCACCCGCTTCGCGGCGCCGCTTGAGGGTTTCGTAATAGATGATCAGCGCATCGACCGAACTGACGCAGAGCATTGCGCTGAACTGGCGGTTGTGGGTCTTGCGATCATGGCTCTGGATGATCCAATCCACCACGCTATTGATGCGATCTGGGTGGTCGAAGAATTCCTTGATGTTGATGCCTGCGACATCTTCGTCGATCAGGGTGCCATCCTTGCGCTTCAACTTGCCCCAATACTCGACCGAGAACCGCAAGACATTCTCATCGCTGATGGCATCGGTGATGACGTATTTGTGCAGGCAGTCGCCGAACAGGTCTTTGGTCGTGCGCTTGGCCATCGCGTTTTCGGCAAAGATCGGGGTGCCGGTGAACCCGAACAACTGCGCGCGGCTGAAGAACGCCACGATGCGCTTGTGGGTCTCGCCGAACTGCGAGCGATGGCATTCATCGAAGATGAACACCACGCGCTCGTCCTTCATCGCCTGCAGCGGGCCCGCGAACTTGTCGCGGGAAATAGCCGTGTTCAGCTTCTGGATCGTCGTGACGATCAGCTTGTGGTCGCCTGCCAACTGCTTGACCAGCGCACGGGTGTTGTCCGTGCCATCGACAGAACCATCGCTGAAATGGTTGAATTCCTTGGTAGTCTGATAGTCGAGGTCGCTGCGGTCGACGACGAAAACGACCTTGTGCACTTTAGGATTCTCAATAAGCACCTGCGCGGCCTTGAAGCTGGTCAGTGTCTTGCCCGACCCCGTCGTGTGCCAGACGTAGCCATTCTTCCGCCCGGCTTTCACCCGCTCGACAATCGCCTCGACTGCGAAATACTGGTAGGGCCGCAGCACCATCAGCACCTTGTTGCTTTCGTGCAGGACGATGTATTTGCTGATCATCTTTGACGCATGGCACTTCTCGAGGAAGGCGTCGGCAAAGGCGTCAAGCTGGGTGATCAGTTTGTTTTCGACGTCTGCCCAGAAGAAGGTCTGGTTGAAATCCTGATCGCGGTTGTTGGCATAGTACTTGGTGTTCACACCGTTCGAGATGACGAACAGCTGCACATACTGAAACAGCCCGTGGTCCGACCAATAGGAATGGCGCTGGTAGCGGTTGACCTGGTTGAATGCCTCCTTCAGCTCCATGCCGCGGCGCTTCAGCTCCACCTGGATCAGCGGCAGGCCGTTGATCAGCAAAGTCACGTCATACCGGTTCTTGTAGCTGCCAGCCTGGGTGACCTGCGACGTGACCTGATATCGGTTACGGCACCACTCTTCGGTGTTCAGGAACTGGATATAGGCGGTTGTGCCATCGTCGCGGGGGAGGGCCATGCGGTCGCGCAGGATCTTGGCCTTGTCAAAGACGTTGCCCTTGTCGAGGTGGTTCAGCACGCGGGTGAATTCTGTGTCCGACAGGGTGACGCCGTTGTGCGCCTCGAGCTGCGCCTTCAGGTTTGCACGAAGCCCAGCGCCGTCGGTGATCGTGACGGGTTCCCAGCCGAGGCTGTGCAGGCGTTTGACCAGGCCGGACTCCAGCTGTGCTTCAGACTGGATGCTCATGTCTTGCCCCGGTCGCGGGACACATCCTTGGCCAGCGCCTCGATTGCGGCAAGGTCATCTGTATCTGCCTGCACCGCATCGGCCTGCTTCCGGGCGGCGTCGAAAACTGCAAAACGGTCGGCGGCCAGTTGCTGCGCGACGTCCATGCGCAGTTTTCCCGCGTGGGTCAGAACTTCGCGGTCGTTGAACTTCAGGAAGGCGTCCAGCTTTTCGGCCCACATGGCCATTGTCACCGGCGCGCGGCGGCGGGCCTGATCTTCGGCAAAATCCAGATACATAGTGACGATGCGGTTCAGCTCGTCTACTTCCTCGGCGCTGAGGTAGTTCTTGCTTGTGCCGACATCGCCCTTGCGCACGATGCCGCCTTTCCAGCTGGTCAGGCCCATGTTCTGCGCGGCAGGATTGGCGCGGGCGGCGATGATTTCGGCCAGCCGTCTGGCCAGTCACGGCCCAGAGCATCTTGTTCTGCACCTTCTGGAAGAACAGCTGGGCCGCGTCAGAACCCTTGTCATAGTCCACGGCAGTGGTGAACAGATCCTTCACCTTCTGGTAGAACCGCTTTTCCGAGGCGCGGATGTCGCGGATGCGCGCCAGCCACTCGTCGAAATAGTCCCACTGCTCTGCCGCCTTCAGCTTTGCGTCGTCCATCGCAAAGCCCTTGACCAGATATTCCTGCAAGACGGTGCCCGCCCAGCGCCTGAACTGCACGCCGCGTCGGGACCGGACGCGGAAGCCCACAGCAAGGATGGCGTCTAGGTTGTAGGTCAGCGTCGAGTAGGTCTTGCCATCGGCGGCAGGTATCAAGGATTCCTTGACAACTGAATCGGCCACCAGCTCGCCATCCGCAAAGATGTTCCGCAGGTGCAGGCTGACGTTCTGCTTCGATGTGTCGAACAGAGCGGCCATTTCCGTCTGGGTCAACCAGACGGTTCCGTCCATCGCCCGCAAGCTGATCTGCGCGGCACCATCTTCGGTCTGATACAGGATCACTTCGCCGGTCATACCCACCCCCTACACGAACATCTGCTGCAACAGACCCTTTTTGAAAGCCTCGAGCTTGGTAACTTGACCGACCACCGCCCGAATTTTGGAGTCCATCGCGGAAATCGCGTTGGCAATCTTCTGTTGCTCGTCTGGATGCGGAAATGGCAATGGAAGAGCCATGAGATCAACAATCGTAATTGCCATGCGGTCGTGGCGGGCACCGTAATTTGCAACACTTTTCATGTAGTCATGCCAAAGCGATGTTTGGAAGTATTGGGCAAAGAAGTCAGTATTCTCATCATGAAATCGAAAAACGGTATAGAGTGGCGACATGACGCCGTCGCCTAAATCATTTCGCTTTATGGGGCCGACAGGCGCGCTGACAGAGATCCGAGGATTGTATACGAAGTCGCCTTTCTTCACGATATAGTATCCGTCAAGGTTTTCCGAGTTTGCGATGTCCTTGTCGAAAAAATCACGCTGATCAATGACGCCGTGGACGGCGGAGTTGGTCAAAACGCGCGTGTGGGACAAGTCTTTGTTTTTTTTCGCACTGCGTGACGCGATATCGCCTAGGTCTCTTACATCCCATTCCGGAAAAGCCTTCCCATCGTCTCGCGTAAACCGAAGCTGCTGGCTGAACAGCTTTTGCATCAGCCCTGCCTTGAACCGCGCCAGCGCCGCACGCTTTGCCGTCAGCTGGACGAGCTTGGCATCCACCATCCTCAGAAACGCGGCGATTTTCTGCTGTTCAGGGAGGGTGGGCATATGCAGAGGTATGCGGGCAAAGTCATCGGCATAAAGGCGCAACCGGTCGCTGGTGATCCCGTGCGAATAAGCACCAAGGAGGTGAAGCATCCGCTTCGCTTTGAACCACTGGTCAAAGAACTGCGGCGAAGTACTCTCCCGTGGGGATAGGACGACATAGGCTGGGCTGACCATGCATTCTTCATGTGCGAGCCCAACCGCGCCTTGCCACATGCGCATCATGTTGTAGACGACATCGCCCCGCTGTGCCCGCAAATTTTGGTTGTCAGCTGCGTCAGCCGCCATCTGCCTGTCCATGCTGTCGCGCCGCACAAGCCCGCGATCCATCGTCACCGAATAGATGGGAAGGCCAGCAGCACCCTTCGCGCGGCTGTTCATGAAGGCGTCGCCAGCATGACCCGGTTTCCAAGGATCCTTGAACTCGGGAAACCGAAGCTTTGGGGCGGCAGGGATCATACCGGCGCCTCCAGACCCAGCTCTGCGCAGAAGTCACGGATAGATTTGTCGAGGGCAGCCATATTGCCTTCAATCGCGCGGATCTCAGCCGCGACAGCAGCCAAGTCGATTTCCGCGTCCGCTTCGAACGTATCCACATAACGGGGGATGTTCAGGTTGAAGTCATTCTCGGCGATTTCACCCAAGGTTGCGCGATGACTGAATCGTTCGACCTCAACGCGGTTGCGGAAGGTTTCAACGATGCGGTCGACATCGGCCGAACGAAGGAAGTTCTGGTTTGTCGCCTTTTCGAAGCAGGTCGAGGCATCAACAAACAGCACATCTTCTGTTTCGCGGCATTTCTTGAACACCAGAATGCAGGTCGGAATGCCGGTACCATAAAAAATGTTTGCAGGCAGGCCGATGACAGCATCCAGCCAGTTGCGATCCTTGATCAGGTATTGCCGGATATGCCCTTCGGCCCCGCCACGGAAAAGGGCACCATGCGGCAGGATCACCGCCATGGTTCCGTTGTCGTCCAGATGATGCAGCATATGCTGGACAAAGGCAAAGTCGGCCTTCGATGCCGGGGCCAGCTTACCATATTGGCTGAACCGGTCATCCGACAGCAGCAGGGGGTTGGACGACCAGTTGGCGCTGAACGGCGGGTTGGCCACCACCGCCTCGAACCGCATGCCGTCATGCTGGGGGTGTTCCAGCGTGTCTTCCTGCTTCAGATCGAAGTTGCGGTAGTGCACCCCGTGCAGGATCATGTTCATACGAGCAAGGTTGTAAGTCGTGCGGTTCATTTCCTGCCCGAAGAACTCGGACACGTCCGCTTCCTTCGCCACGCGAAGCAACAGGGAACCCGACCCACAGGCCGGATCATAGACCGACTTCAGCCGCGTCTTGCCGGTGGTGACGATGCGGGCAAGGATCGTTGAGACCTGCTGCGGGGTGTAGAACTCGCCCGCCTTCTTGCCCGCCCCGCTGGCGAACTGCCCGATCAAATATTCGTAGGCGTCGCCAAGAACGTCGCTGTCGGCCTGATCCAGCTGGAAATCGATCTCGTCCAGATGGGTCAGAACCTTGGCGATCAAGGTATTTTTCGCCTCTTCGGTGCGGCCAAGTTTGGTGGACGTCAGGTCGAGGTCTTCGAACAGGTTGTCGAAATCATCCTCGGACTCGGTGCCCATTGTTGAACGCTGAATGTTATTCAGGATCTTGGTCAGGTCGGCCAAGATGAACTGGCCCGACTTTGATCCGCGTTTGGCTATCTGACTGAACAGCTCAGATGGACGGAGGAAATAGCCCAGTGCATCGACCGAGGCTTCCTTGACGGCATCAAGGATTTCACGGCCCTCCGATGCAGCCTCGTTAACCGACAGGTAATCAATGCCATCCTGTTTCAGCACGTCGTTGGCATAGAGGTGCATGCGCTCGGACAGGTATTTGTAGAATATGAACCCCAGAATGTAATCGCGGAATTCATCAGCATTCATTTTACCGCGCAGGGTGTTGGCAATGTCCCAGAGTTTTTGTTCAAGTTTCTTCTTTTGCTCTTCGGTCATATGGCGCGTCCCCGGCTGATTGTAGGTAAGATTGCCCATCAAACCCGCAAGGGGAAGGCGAAAATTGCAGTGGTTGGCTTGTGCCTATACCGCAGTGTGCTATCGCGCCAGCCACGGTCGCATCTTTGGCATCCCCGTCGTCACCTCGACTTCCCGCAGCATCCCACCCTCCACCAGCCCATCCCGGACCCAATCCAGCGCCTGCCACCAGTCGTCATAGCCGCGCCGGGCGGATGCGATCTGTTCCGGATGCGGCCGGAAAGTCACCGGACACGCCAACACCTCCACCGTGCGCCATTTGCCGCGCGACAGCACGCGTTCCGTGCCAACCACCACCGTGGTCGCCCGCTCTCCGTGCTGGTTGCGCTTGGTCTCGACCGGCACACAGCGCGGCACGACGCCGGGCATCCAGTTGGGCGTTATCCCCGCGCGCGCCAATTCTGCTACGCGGATTGCCATGCGGATGCCGCCGAGACTGTCGGGCATCCCCGCAACCGTGGCGGCGATCACCTCCGCATCTGGATGAGTATAACTGCCCAACTTGTGCTGGCCGCCGTCGATCTTGCAGCCCAGCGCTGCGCGCTGCAGCAGGACATATTCCAAGCCGAAGCCAAAGCCAAAGCCAAACCCTTCTTCCGGCACGTCCTTGCGAGGCGGCAGTTCCAGTTGGGCTTTCTCGATCCGGAACGCCCATTCCAGTGCCGCCTGCACGCCCAGAGTACGTTTTGTGCGCCCGCCGCGCTTGTTGATCGGTCTTTGAAAGGTCATCGCACACCTCGCATGCGAAGGCGTTCTGGCGTGACCAAACCTCTCGCCAGCATCAAACCGCACATGGCGGCGCTGATCATGTTCTGGGGCAGGTACTCGTCGGAGTTCACCTTGGCGGCGTAGAAGGCTGCCAACTCATCTTCGCTCGGCGGCGGGCCAGCATCGCGTTTGCGCTGCCGCTTGGCTTTAGCCTTGCAGGCATCGGCAGCAATCAACTGCGCATCGCGCTGGGCGGCGCGCTCCATGAAACGATCCAGCGCCTTGGGGCCATCGGGTGGATTGGGATGTTCGGCCCGGCTCTCGGTCGCAACCTCGAGGATCCGATCCTCAGACAACCCGAGCTCATCCATCCAGCGCTGGACATGCATCCGTGCTGGCCAGCCCTGCCACCAGGCGGGCAAGCTGGCATTTGCGGCGAAGCCCAGCGCGCTGAGCAGTTCTGCAAAAAACCGATCAAAATCGATCTCGCGCGCTTGCGCGTCCTCCTCCTCCTTTACTGGTTTCCTTAAAGGTTCTCTTACAAGGTTAGTGTCCGGATTTCGGACACGGCTTTGGCCTTTTTCCGGACACGGCTCGGGGCAAAATCCGGACACGGCTATCGCGTCGATCCCGTGTGTGATTTCCGGACACGGGTCGACCGAAAGGGTGGGTATAAGGTCGATTTCAGGGGCCGTTTCTGCTTCAAGGCCGCGTGCCGAACCCCCGTGTCCGACTTCCGGACACGGAACCGCATCAGCCGGTGTGAAGCCGGGCTCAAAGCCCAGAATGTAGCGGGTGGGCAGCTGTCGTTTGGTCACCGGGTCGATGCGCGGCACGCGGCGCAGCAGGCCTCTGGCTTCCAATTGGCCGATATGGTCGTTCAGCGTCGAGCGGCTGATCTCGCAATCATGGGCCAGCCGCACCTGTGACGGGAAGCAGCCGTAATCCGGATTGAACCGGTCGCAGAGATGCCAGAGCACGATCTTGGTGGTCGGTTTCAATCCGCGCTGCTTGATGGCCCAGTTGGTGGCGTCATGGCTCACGACAAGGACCTCCGCGTGGGCGGCACAATGCGCGTTGTAAAACCGTGATCGGCCAGAGCGCCCAGCGCCTCGTCGAGGCTGCGTACCAGCGCCCAACCAAAACCTTGCGCCAGTACGGCATCACGAAACGCCTCCTGCGTTGGGCGCAGGCGACCTTTCGGGGCCTTCAGCTCGAGAAACAGGATGCGCCCGTCGCAGAGGACCATCAGATCGGCAAAACCCGCATGAACGCCCATACCAACGAGGATCGCCTGGCGTCTTGCGCCACGGGGACCAGGCTCGGTCACCTCGTTGGCGCAGTGATGAATGTTTGCCGTGCGGGGCAGGGCGAGGCGCAGGGCCTGCACCACGGCGCGCTGCAGGTCGGCTTCAGGAGTGCCACGCCGGTTCATGGCTTGGCACTCCCATCGTCATCCTGGCGCTGGGCCTGGCGCAGCGGCCGCCGTGCCTCGATCACCACCAGGAGCACGCGAGCATGTTTGCGCTCGGCGGCTGTTTCGCAATGCGTGATGAGGACATGGCAGGCGAGCCGGATTAGGTGATCGGAATGATTGGCGGCGTCGGCGATGACCGCGCGGGCCTCGGCCAGACGATCGGCGGGCCAGACGGCTTGATGGGGCAGGGCGTGCATCAACGGCGGCCTCCCGCACGACGGCGCCGCGGCGCGTTCAGTTCCTGTTCTTCCAGCCATTGCTCGACCGCAGTGCGGCGATAATAGACTTTGCGCCCGGCGCGGATGCAGGGCGGCCCCGTCCGCTGAGCCTCCCAGCGGCGCAGAGTGTCGACCGACAGGCCGAATTCCAGCGCAAGGTCTATGCGGCTGATCCAGCCGACCAGAAGCGTGCGGGGTTTTTCTTGCGGGTCTGGCATCGATCCGAGATGCGGCATGTGGGTCTCCCTGTCCTGGCCCCGTGACGGTTGATGTCGGGGGGGCGTTTGCAGAGACCAGTGAGCGCAGAGGGGCAGGGGTGGCGGGAAGGCGGAGGGTGGCGCAAAGGACGCCACCTTTGCGCCACCCCATATTTTATTGGGAATTTGGCATCGGAGAGGGAGGCGGCGGATAATGCGCAGGGGGCGGCCCTGTGGTCGACTTTTTCGCCAAAACGGCAAACACCTGCGAACAGCCGGATTTACACGTGATTGACCGGCATTGGCGGGCAAAGAGGGGGTGGCACCCGGCACGCCACCGCGCCACCCCCTGAATTTATTGGAAATTTACAAACCGGATGCGGTCAGGCGCGCTGATTTCAGCTCTTTTGGCACTGAGTCGCGGGAAATCGGGACCAAGTATCGAGTTGGCTGTCGCCCGCGTCCACTCCGCCCAGCGCTGAAACGCCTGTAAAGCAAGGGGTGGCGCAAAGGCCGCGACCTTTGCGCCACTCTCTGCCTCCCCGCCACTCACGTCCCCATGCTTGCCTTGCAGTCCAGGCGAAACCACGCCTCATGTCGGATGCAAGATAGGACGGAACCCATGCCCGAGCGCCAAAAGTTGACCGAGAAACTTCTCCGCGAGGTCGAACCCGCCGCCGGGCGAGACTATCAGATTTTTGACACGGACCTGCGCGGGTTCGCCGTCTGCATCTACCGTGGCGGTGGCCGCGCCTTCACGCTCGACTACCGTCATGCCGGCCGCCAGCGCCGGATGACTTTCGGCCGCTGGCCGGACTGGTCGGTCGCGGCAGCACGGGAGCGCGCCAAGGAACTGCGCCGCGAGATTGACGCCGGAGGTGACCCTCTGGCGGAGCGGGGGACAATGCGCGAGGCACCGCGCGTCGACGACCTCATTGAGCGCTACTGTGCCCAGCACCTGCCGAAACTGGCCGAACGCAATGCCGCCGATCAACGATCCGCGCTGGCAAAGATGGTGGCCCCAGTCTGGGGCCGAAAGCTGGTAACGGAGATCACGCCGACTGATGTCGACAAGCTGCTGACCAAAGTGGCTGAGGGCCGGGCGCGGCCCCATAAGGACAAGCCCAACAACCGGGCGCGCAAATTGCAGGGGGCGAAGTCCACGCCGGTGCGGGCCAACCGCATCGGGGAAATCTTGCGCAAGATGTTTACGCTGGCGATGGAGTGGGGCTGGTGCGAGGACAACCCTGCCCAGCGCTTCCACCGCCGCATTGAAACCCCGCGTGAGAGGTTTCTGTCCAAGGAGGAAATCGCCAGCCTTGCCGCCGCGCTGGATGCCGCCGAGGATCGGCGCGCTGCCGATATCATTCGGGTGTGTATGTTGACGGGCGCGCGGCTGGGCGAGGCGCGGCAGGCCCGGTTCGAGCAGTTCAACCTCGAGCACCTGAGTTGGTCGAAGCCGCCGACCATGACAAAACAGCGCCGCGTGCATCGTGTGCCGATCTCTGATGAGACTGCCGCCATTGTGCGTCAGCGCCAGCTTTTAGTGCCGAGCGGCACGCCGTGGCTCTTCCCGGGTGACACGCCGGGCCAGCCGGTTCAGGAAGTGCGCCGGTTCTGGGCGCAGATCCAAAAGCAGACGGGCTTGCTGGACGTGCACATCCACGATCTGCGCCATACGTTTGCATCGCTGCTGGTCAGTGGCGGGGCGTCGCTGGAAATGATCGGCAAGCTGCTGGGCCACAGCCAGACACAGACCACTTTGCGTTACGCACACTTGATGGACTCGCCATTGCGGGCGGGTGTTGACGCTGTGGCCAGTGCGTTCCGACCGAAGCCCCGACTGGTTCATGATGCGGAGGCACGGGGCGACAGGCATTCCGCGTGATCCGGCCCAGCGCGGAGGGGTCAGTAATGGCCCGGTTCGTCACGTCTCTTCCCGTCGCAACGCCTTCCACACTGGCGTAATCCTGCGCCGGATGCTGCGGCTGTCGGGGATCTTGGTGCCATCCGAGCGTTCGTCGAACCAGTCCTGCATTTCGGCGACCAGTTCTGACTGCGTGGCGGGAAGCCCGCTGTCATGAATACGCTGGATCAGGGCGACGTTCATGCCATCCCAATCGTAAGGGGATGAAACGCCGGGCCCAGTCGCGATCCGCCGCACCATGTCATGCTCGTCCTCGAAGGCATGAACCTCCTCGGCCAGGATCAGCATGTCTGCGATTGTCACCGGAATGCCGCCCGCTGGATCGGTGATCAGGAGCCAGTGATCCTGTCCTGCAGGTTGTATGCGCCGAATATTTCCTTCGGTCGGGCCCGTGCCGCAACGTCGGAAGAGCGGAAGCAGTTCCATGGGGGATAAAACCACTTTGCCAGAAACGATCTCGTCGCCACATCGGACGGGCGAGATTCCCGTGAGAATCCGGAACTTGCCGATTTCGGCCCATCCCGCGATATCCGCAATGTTGCAGCCCCAACGAGCTGACGTCTCGTGCAAAGAGAAAAATACGCGGGGTGGCAATGCCATTGCTAAAACATCCTCAAAAGAAACGAGGATTTGCTGTGCTCAAACCGCCTGCGGCCCGCGCCTTGACGGTGCGGGGTAAGTGATCGGACACAACGACATCTCGGGCGCTGAAACGCCTCTCGTCGCCTAAACGGATGTTCCGGTAGACCTGATTCGCTTTTGGTTGAAGCCTGCTCGCCTCTTGCGTGCAAACTGCATCGGGTTCCGATTCGAGGCAAGTGAGCGCCGCTCACGATCCTGTGGACAAGTGAAGATGAATCTGGTGGCGCGGTCGAGCAACTGGGAGATGGTCACGCTGACTGATGTCGCATCGGGCGGGAATGGTCGCTTGCTACGCTCGTTGTCTGTGTCCCCTGTACCGGCCTTCCTACCGTACGGTTGGCGGCTACGAGGATTGCGCCACTGCACTTTCTGGCATTCTGGTTTTCTGGCCCGACTGCACGCAGAGTACACAATGTAAACAAATAGCGCACTGGCCGAGCCGACAGTTAGGTCTGATCTTCCACAGGCTGACACGAGAGCCATGGAAACTTTTCCTTCGAACCGAGCCATGAAGGCGACGATGCTCGGGTCGACCTTCCTCCACTCTCAAAAGGACAATTCACGAGGTCGGAACAGCCGCGCCAGCCTCAAAGCTATTGCGGGATGCCCCTCATCTTCGCCGCTCGCTTGTTCTTTAGTGCCCAAAAGTCCGTGGCGCGAACAGGATAATCGCAGCGCCGATCAGGCAGATCACGCCTCCAGTTAGGTCCCATGTATCCGGGCGACGGCCTTCCACGGTCCAGAGCCAGAGCAGTGAGGCGGCGATGTAGACGCCACCATAAGCGGCATAGGCACGTCCGGCGAGATCCGAAGGGGCAAGCGTCAGGAGCCAGGCGAAGGCTGCAAGACTGGCCAGACCGGGAATGAGCCACAGCGCGCTTGCGCCGAGCCGCATCCAGCTCCACACCGCGAAGCAACCGGCGATTTCGGTCAGTGCAGCGGCAGCGTAGACTGCGACGAGGGTTCCTGGCAACGTCATGACGTCTCATCGCCTCTTGGATGGCGATGGTCGGTCGCACACAAGGAATGGTCGCCAAGGATCTCAATGACCCGGCAATCGGCGATCCGCCCGCCCGCGCATTGCACAATCATGCGCTCCAACTCCCCCTTCAAGGCCGTCAATCGTGCAAGGCGGCTTTCCACCTCGAGCAATTGCGCCTTGGCGATGGCATCTGCGGCGGCGCAGGGCTGGTCGGGATTGTCCGACAGGCTGAGCAGGTCACGGATTGCCTCGAGCGTGAAGCCGAGGTCACGCGCGTGTCGGATGAAGGCCAGCCGTTCCAATGCCTTCTGGCCATAAAGCCGCTGATTGCCCGAACTGCGTTCCGCCTCTGGTAAGAGCCCGATCTGTTCATAGTAACGGATGGTCGGAACCTTCACCCCGGCACTTGCACCCAACTTTCCGATGGTCAGCATCAATTTCCCCTTGAAGCTATAGTTACTAGAGACATTAGATATCTGATTCGATGAAGGCAATGACCCGTTGAAGAGGACTGCGATGACAAACCCTGAGAACGAAGCAACCTGCGACTGGACGGTCTCTGGGATGGATTGCGGATCCTGTGCCAGCAAGGTCAAGGACGCTGTCGGACGGCTACCCGGTGTCAGCGATGTCGAGGTGGGCCTGATGTCTGAACGCCTGCGCCTGAGGCTGGACGAAACGAAGACCGGTCGTGACAAGATCGAGGGTGTTGTAAAGTCTCTTGGCTACGGGATCGCGACACGCACTGCCGGAGCGAAGAAGGAATTCGTTCTGCCGGGTGCCGGGTCCGAGGAATCTCATGATCACGAACATGATCACTCGCCCAAGTCGTCTGTCAAATCCGATTCCGGCCACGGCAGTCCCGGCCATGTTCATGATGATCCTGCCGATAAGGGAAAAAGCTGGTATCAGACAGGCAAGGGCAGGCTGGTGATCTTCACGGCGATGCTTCTGGGGCTGGCTTGGATCGTGGAGTTCTTGACCCCGGCGCTTGGGGCTTGGCCTTTCATAGCGGCCTGCCTGATCGGTGTCGCACCCGTAGCCAGACGCGCTTTCGCCGCGCTGCGACTTGGCCAGCCTTTCAGCATTGAAAGCTTGATGACCGTGGCTGCGATTGGTGCGCTATTCATCGGTGCGGCCGAGGAAGCGGCGCTTGTCGTGTTCCTCTTTGCGGTAGGCGAGGTTCTGGAAGGCGTCGCCGCTGGCAAGGCGCGCGACGGCATTCGGGCGCTGGCCAATCTGGTGCCCAAGACAGCGCTGCTTGAGGTCGACGGCGTGACACGCGAAGTGCCTGCCGCCAGCTTGAGCGTTGGTCAGACGGTGCTGGTGCGCCCTGGTGACCGCGTTCCGGCGGATGGCGAGATCGCCGAAGGAATCTCGGGCGTCGACGACAGCCCGGTCACCGGCGAAAGCGTGCCAGTCACCAAAGGCCCCGGCGATAGCGTGTTTGCCGGATCCATCAACACCGAGGCCGCGTTGCGGGTAACCGTGACCAAGGCAGCCGAGGACAACACCATCGCCCGCATCATCCGATTGGTCGAGGACGCCGAAGAGGCACGCGCCCCAACCGAGCGGTTCATTGACCGGTTTAGTCGCTGGTACATGCCCGCCATCGTCTTAGTCGCCGCGCTGGTAGTGTTGGTGCCACCGCTGGCGTTCGGTCAGCCATGGGATACCTGGGTCTATCGTGGCTTGGCGCTATTGCTGATCGGATGCCCTTGTGCGCTGGTAATCTCGGTCCCGGCGTCCATCGCCTCGGCGCTGTCAACGGGTGCAAGGCGCGGGCTTTTGATGAAGGGCGGCGCGGTGATCGAGGCAGCGGCCAGCGTAAAGCAGGTGGCCTTTGATAAGACCGGTACGCTAACCCACGGGCGGCCCGTGGTAACAGATGTGGTCCCCTTTGGGACGACCTCCGAGGCCGAGCTTCTGGCCGTCGCCGCCGGTGTCGAAGCTGGGTCCAGCCACCCGCTTGCCATGGCGATCCTAAACAAGGCGCAGGATGAAGGCATTGCCCTGCTGCCGTCCAAAGACGCGAGGGTGTTGATCGGCAAGGGCGTCTCGGCCGAGGTGGACGGTGCACTTGCCTGGGTTGCGTCGCCGCGCCATGCTTCGGAAAACGGTGGACTGGATGACAAGGGCGTCCAGCAGGCAGCGGTTTTTGAGACCGAAGGCAAGACGGCTGTTGCGGTGTTCCGTGAGCACAAGCCATTGGGCCTGATTGCCATGCGCGATGAACCGCGCGCGGATGCCAGCGTGGCGGTTGCGCAGTTGAAGCGGCTTGGCGTCACCTCGGTCATGCTGACGGGCGACAACGCGCGGACCGCCGCCGCCATCGCGGGTGGGCTGGGCATGGAGTTCAAAGCCGACATGATGCCCGAGGACAAGCTGGACGCGATCAAAACCATGAACGCCAATGGCGGCGTGATGATGATTGGCGACGGCATCAACGATGCCCCGGCACTGAAACAGGCCAGCGTCGGCGTGGCGATGGGATCGGGCACTGACGTGGCGCTGGAAACCGCTGACGCAGCGATCCTGCGCGACAAGGTAACGGACATCCCCGCCACGATCCGGTTGGCCCGTGGGGCGATGGCCAATATCCGCCAGAACGTGACCATCGCGCTAGGGCTGAAAGCCGTGTTCCTTGTGACTTCGGTCTTTGGCCTCACCGGCCTATGGCTGGCGATCATGGCCGATACCGGCGCAACGGTTCTTGTCACGCTGAACGCCTTGCGGCTCTTGCGTTTCAATCCGGAAGGCGAGAGTTAAGAGATGATGCAATTCTCAACATTCTTGGAATGGGTTCCCTTCGTTGCAGGCGCCTATTTGCTGGTGCGTTCGGTTCGCGCAACGCTTGATCCCACCGCGCAATTGTGGCCCCCAAAGAACCGCAATGGCCCTGTATACGCGAAGTTCATCTGGCCGTTCAGGATCTTGTTTTGGGGCCTGATCGTTGTCTCGCTGCTGGTCATTCCAGAGGTCGCGCCTAGCCCCGGCATGCCAGGCTTCTGGATCGGTATTGTGCTGTTGATCCTCGGATTTGGGATCGCGGTGCATGCGACTCTGCAACTTGGCTGGAGCGTAGCCTTTGGCCAGGACGGGGCATTGCAAGAAGGCGGTTGGTTTCGGTTCAGTCGTAACCCCGTCTATGTCGCTACCTGGATGGGTCTCGCCGGTTGGGCAATCTTGTTGCCCAAAGCCCCGATTATGGCGGCCCTCGCCGTCTGGGCCGGGTTTTACATTTTCGCTGTTTTTCTCGAGGAGCGCGCTCTCGAGCGCAGCCACGGCGCCGAATTCGCCGCCTATAAATTAAGAACCGCGCGTTTTCTCGGATGGCCGCGCGTGGACGAAAGACAAGGATCCTGACATGAACACTTGGTTTGGCTGGGCGGCGCTTGCTGTTCTGCTCGCATATCTTGCGCTTTTCTACTGGGGCACTTATCGCGCCGCCAAGGCCGCTGGAAAGCAGGTCTGGCTCATCGGACAGTCTGGTGGTCACGACCGACTAGCCGCTCTGGGTTACCGTGCTGCCTTCTCCATGGCCCTCTTTGGACCGCTCGTCTGGATGACCCTACCTCTGTTGCAAAGACTAGACCCGCTTTGGACGGAAGGCCGCTTTCCTGTGTTCGGCACTCTGGGTATCACTCTCGCGGGTAGCGGTGCTCTGATTGCTGTGGTGGCACAGCTTTCGATGGGTGCCTCTTGGCGTGTGGGTGTCAAAGAAGGTGCTACCGGAGATCTCGTGTCAGGTGGTATCTTCAAGTTCAGCCGCAACCCGACCTTTGTCGGACAATTCTTACTGCTAATCGGTGTTGCCTTGGCTATCCCATCACTGCCAACGGCCGTGGCACCGCTGCTCTTTATCCGGTTGGCCTCTGCACAGGTCCGATCCGAAGAAACCGCACTGCGCGCGGCGATCGGGTCCGAATACGATGCCTATATGAGGTCCGTACCGCGATGGATCGGGCTGCCCCGAAAGGAGGCATCATGAAAACGCCCCTGATGCTGTTTGTGATCGCCGTCGCTGCGGTTGCCGATCAGGTGACTAAGGCTCTTGCATTGTCGCTGCTTTCGGCGGACATGCCCTTTTCGATTCTACCCGGCTTCAACCTCACGCTTGGCTTCAACGAAGGAGCGAGCTTCGGCATGTTGTCGGGCGTCATGTCTGGCAAGCCCTTGGTCATGGCCGGACTGACGGGCGTGTTGACGCTGGGTTTGGCTGTTGTGGCGTTTCGGTCGCGGCATCCCTTGGAGCGCGCGGGTTTTGCGCTGATCGTCGGCGGGTCGCTTGGCAATATCATTGACCGGGTGCGACAGGGGGCGGTGACCGACTTCCTTGATTTCTATTGGCGAGACTGGCACTGGCCGACGTTCAACCTTGCAGATATCGCAATTTTTCTGGGCGCAATGTGCATCATCGCAACGGCCATCCCCTTACGCAGCCGAAAGGGATCCGCCGATGACCAAACCTGAATCACAGGCACTTTCACGCGAAGACATTCTCCTCCTTGCCGCGTTTCTGATCGCGCTTGCAGCCACACTGGGTGCGCTGTTCATTGGCGAGGTGATGGGCCAGATGCCCTGTACCCTGTGCTGGTATCAGCGCATCGCGATGTTTCCACTTGTGCCGATCCTTGGTTTGTCGATGTGGCGCGGCGACGGCGTAGCACGACCTTACGCCGTACTGTTGACGCTCGCAGGTCTTGCATTGGCGGGGTGGCACGCGGGTCTTTATCTCGGGATCGTGCCCGAGGCGATCGTTCCCTGCACAGCAGATGGACCATCCTGCAGTGGCCCGTCGCAGATGATATTCGGGCTACCCATCCCTTATCTGTCGTTGGCTGCTTTTGCCGCGATTCTTACTTGCTTACTTGTACCGAAAGGAAATCAGACATGAATCGTCGTACTGTGTTGTTGGGGGCGTCGGCAATTGGGGCAGCAGCCTTTGGTGGCGGCTATGTATTCTTGTCTCGCCGACGCGAGGCCGAAGCTGAGGCCGCTGCTGCGGCCATCCCCCGTGCTGACCCGGCGCTTTTGATTCGCGCCTATTCGCCGAGTTTTGGACCGGTGGGCGCACCGGTCACGCTGGTGGAGTTTTTCGATCCGTCCTGTGAAGCCTGCCGCGCTTATCATCCGGTTGTCCAAGGAATCCGGCGACAGTTCCCGACGCAAGTACGGGTTGTATTGCGCTATACCATATTCCACGAGGGGTCGGATGAGGCGGTACGCATCCTCGAGGCCGCGCGGATGCAGGACGTTTTTGAACCCGTTCTGGATGCCTTGCTGGAGCAACAGCCGAACTGGGCCGTGCATGGCACGCCGAGGATGGATGTGGCTTGGAACATCGCGGGGGCTGCTGGCCTTGTTCTCCAGCGCGCGCAAAACGATCGGCTCTTTCCGGGAATCACTGGGACAATCAATCAAGACACAGCCGATGTCGAAGCATTGGGAATTCGCCAGACACCAACGTTCTACCTCGACGGACGGCGGATCGAGAATTTGAGTCGCGACAGCTTGATCGCCGAAGTCCGTCTCGCGGTCGAAAACGCCTGATCGGCGCTTAGGACCGGTCTGCAAAGTCAGCGAATAGGGCAAGCGTCCGTTCGCTGACGTGGTGCTCGATGCCTTCGGCATCGCGTTCCGCCGTCTCTGGGTCAAGTCCGAGGCTCAGGAGAAACCGCAGGACAATCTCGTGGCGGTGCCTGCATTCCTTGGCGAGCGCCCGGCCTTCCTCGGTCAAAAAGACTGAGCGGTATTTGGCGCGGGTTATCAGGCCATCCCGCGCCAGACGGCCGAGCGTTTTCGCGACTGTCGGCGCGGTCACACCCATTCGGGTCGCGATATCGACCGGCAGGGCCTCGCCGTTGTCGTGGATCAGTTCGGCGATCAGTTCGACATAGTCTTCCGCCACTTCGCTGCGACGCGCCTCGCGCACGCCGATGAATGCCTCTACGCGGGCTTCAACGGCACGTGCCTCGACTTCTTGTGGTGCTGTTTCAAGGTTCTGATCATTCGTCATGTCGTCACCCTCGCATGATCGGGATTGACTCGTAAAGTCTTAGCCTTGATTGTTAGCCTAAGCTAACTTTTTGCACCAGGGCTTTGGCCTGCGTTTCACCTGAAGGGACCACGCCTATGTCAGTCGATACCGGGAAGTGGGCGCGCGATACATCGCCCGCCGTGGAGAAAACGCGACCCACAGCGCCACCTGTCATAGGTGCGGAGCCAGTTTCGGCGTCGCGACGTGCGCTGTTGGTCGGCGGTTTGGCGGCTGCCAGCGGGGCAGCCGTGGCCGCGAGCCGCGCACAATCACAGGCGACGCAGGGCCCAATGGCGGGGCATGCCATGTCCGGCGGGGCGCCCGATCCGTATTCGGCCCATAGCAGTGGCATGGCGCACGGCAATATGACGATGGTCGGCCGCGTCGATCACGACCGGAACGGGTTCGACCCGATTTCCATGTTGACCGATTGGGATACTGGCCGCACCGAAATCCTTCCGGATGGCCGCACGTTGCGTACCTTCGAGGTCGAAGCCATCGACATGGAAATCGAGATCGCTCCCGGCGTGTTCTTTCCCGCCTGGACGTTCAACGGTCGCGTGCCCGGCCCCGCGCTGCGCGCAAAGGAAGGTGAGCGGCTGCGGATCATCTTTCGTAACCTCGGTTCACACCCACATTCCATGCACTTTCACGGCATTCATTCGGCGAGAATGGACGGAATTCAAGGCGCTGGATTGATCGACCCGGGCGAGGAGTTTGTCTACGAGTTCGATGCCAAGCCCTTCGGCTGTCATCTTTATCATTGCCACGCACTGCCGCTGAAACGGCATATGCACAAGGGCATGTACGGCCTGTTCGTGGTCGACCCCGATCCGGCCCGCCACCCCGAACACGCGTCTATTGCGGCGTCGCGCGTTCTCGGCAGTCCAGAAAACGCCGAGTGGCAGGAACTGGCAATGGTGATGAATGGCTTCGACACCAATTTCGATGGCGCCAACGAGGTCTATGCCGTCAACACGGTCGGTCAAGCTTACATGAACGAGCCGATCCGGATCGACAAGTCGCGCCCGGTACGCATTTATCTCATGAACGCGACCGAGTTCGACCCGATCAACTCGTTCCACCTGCACGGTAATTTCTTCGACTATTACGACACTGGCACCCAACTTACGCCCACCCTGCGTACGGTCGATGTGATCATGCAATGTCAGGCGCAACGCGGCATCCTCGAGTTCAGCTTCGCCGACCACGAGGATGGGCTGTACATGTTCCATGCCCACCAGGCCGAGTTCACCGAACTTGGTTGGATGGGCTTTTTCGACGTCCAGGAGGCGGGGGCATGACCGACCAAAGCCAAACCCGCCGCCCGCCACTGATCCGGCTGCTTCTGGTTCTCGTGCCACTGGCCGCCATGCTGGGTGCCTTTGTCTGGATTGCCTCGCTCGATCCCCTGCGCGGTTTTAACAACGGCGCTCCGCCGGTCGAGGCGTTGACGGTCGAACGGGCGATCCTAGACGGGTCGGGAATATCGCTGAGAGTGCGTGCTGGCGGATCGGATGCAATGGTGGTCGCGCAGGTTGCCGTGGATGATGCCTATTGGAGCTTCACGCAGGAACCGGCGGGGCCGATAGCCCGGGGCGACGCAGTCTGGTTGCGAATTCCCTATCCGTGGGTTCTTGGCGAGGCCCATCATGTCAACTTGTTGTCCAACTCCGGTGCGACCTTCGGGCACGAGATTGAGGTCGCTGTGTCGACGCCAAGTGCCACCTGGGGGCAACTTCGGCTCCAGGCGGTGATCGGGGCGATCGTCGGCCTTCTGCCAGTGGCGCTTGGCTTGATGTTCTATCCAGCCATGAAGGGAGTCGGTCGGCGCGGGATGAACTTTCTGCTGGCTCTGACGGTCGGGTTGCTGGCTTTCCTACTGATAGACACTATTTCCGAGGCGCTGGAGCTTTCTACAGAAGCGGCTGCGATTTTCCAGGGCTCCGCAATGGTCTGGCTGGCGGCGCTGGCAAGCTTTCTCTTGCTGATGGCGATAGGGCGTTGGCGCGGCAATCCGGAAGGCATCGCACTTGCGTTCTACATCGCCCTCGGCATCGGGCTTCACAACTTTGGCGAAGGGTTGGCGATTGGCGGTGCATTCGCCGCCGGATCAGCCGGGCTTGGCACCTTCCTTGTCCTCGGCTTTGCCCTGCACAATGTCACCGAGGGCATCGGCATCGCCGCCCCGATGCTTCGGGCCCGGCCTGCGCTCTGGACCTTCGCGGCCCTGACTCTGCTCGCCGGTGGCCCGGCGATCCTTGGAATGTGGGCGGGCAGCCTTGCCTACGCACCGCAATGGTCCGCGCTGGCGCTGGCCGTCGGGGCAGGTGCAATCTTGCAAGTCATGGTCGAAGTCAGCGCCTATCTTGTGCGACAGAACGCTGACAGGCAGGCGACGTTGATGTCACCGGCCGTCCTTGGAGGGTTCTTGGGTGGGGTCGCTTTCATGTACGCCACGGCAGCATTGATCAAGATTTGAGCCGGAGGTCGGTTGTCTCGGACTTAGGGGGCGGTCGACCGGCACCAGAAATCGGCCTGCGCGTCTACGGAGAGACGAAGATTTTCGCTGCCCCTATTTGGGCAGCCAAGTGGCTCATTCTTTCGTGAATTCGAAATGATGGGCTTGAAGCTAAAGCTGCTAGAGGGTTTAGGCCGAACAAGATACTTGGAATGTACAATCGAATGCGACTGACATATTTGCAGAAAATCCTCTGGGCTGCCGCCGCATTGGCCTCGCTGGCTTTTGGGGCTTGGCAGTTTGCGGGCGCCCGCGCGCCATCGGGCGTCGATGAAGCGCCCTTCCGCCCAACCTTTGCCCTTCCGGACGCGGAAGGGCAAATGCGAACGCCTGCCGACTTTGCGGGCAAATATCTTTTGGTGTTCTTCGGCTTCACCAATTGCCCGGACGTGTGCCCGACGACGCTTGCCGAAGTCGCACAGATCATGGACGACTTGGGTGCTCAATCCGTTGAGGTGCAACCTTTGTTCATCTCAATTGATCCTGAACGGGACCGGGCGCTTGGCCTTGCCGAATTCACTGCGGCATTCCATCCGTCCATCATCGGATTGGCCGGGGAAGGCGCGCAGACACGTGCGGCGGCCAACAGCTTCCACATATTTTTCGAACGTGAGGACGACGTCACAGCGCCGGACGGCTATTCCATGTCTCACAGTCCCGCGCTCTACCTGATCGGTCCGGACGGCGACTGGCTGCGCCAGTTCACGTACGGAACCCCCGCTGCAGAAATCCTTGACGACCTACAATCGAGATTGTGAAACCCATGAAACTACTAGTCTTTACTGCGCTAATTCTGACTTTGGCGTCGCCTACCTTGGCATGCGAGACCGTCACATCCGGCGAGATGGCCATCGAAAACGCTTGGTCTCGCGCGACAATCGGCGCCAACCGCCCCGCTGTGTTCTATGTGGCGATTACCAATGCCGGGAGTTTCGATGACGCCCTTATCGGGATCGCGACCCCCGCGGCCAGCATGCCGATGCTGCACCAAACCGTGGTTAACGAAGGCATAGCCTCTATGCCGCATGCCATGTCCATTCCCATTGCCGCAGGTCAGTCTGTTCAACTCGCGCCCGGTGGCTACCATGGGATGCTGATGGGTCTGACGGAGGCGCTGAAAGTAGGCGGCAATTTCCCCATGACCCTGACGTTTCAGAACGCCGGCGACGTCACGATCAATGTCGAGGTGCTGTCTATCCGAGCGGAGGGGCCAGATTGCGAAACCGACGGGCAGTAATCCTTGGCCTTGGCGGCGTGGCGGGCGCAATAGCGTTCACGCTCGGCCTTGGTTGGTGGCGAACCCGCAACCGCAGCCAGTCGGGCGCAGATCTGTTGCCATTGCCCATTGCAGATATGTCTTTCAGTTTGACCGACCAACGCGGCAACATGGTGCGCCCGGAGGACTGGATCGGGCGGCCGACGATGGTGTTCTTTGGTTTTACCTGGTGCCCGGACGTATGCCCGACCACGTTGAGCGATATCTCTGGCTGGCTGGAAGAGCTTGGCACCGATGCCGACCGGCTGAATGTTGCGATGATCACCGTCGATCCAGAGCGAGACGCGCCGGAGGTGCTTGGCGACTACCTGTCGCCTTTCGATCCCCGCATTATCGGCCTTACCGGCACTCTGGACGAGATTGAACGCGCGGCATCAGGCTTTCGCGCCCGGTTCGAAAAGTTGGCCCGCGATGACGACTACACCATGAACCACACGGCCGGGGTTTTTCTTTTCCGGTCGGACGGTGAGTTTGCGAGCATCATCGATTATCATGAGGACCGGCGTTTCGCGGTGCCGAAGATTCGTAGAGCGATAGGCTGATGATTTGACCGTAACCGAACAAAATATCACCGAAAACACGTGAACAGGAAAAAGTCATGACACACACATACAAGCTTTCCCGCAGATCCATGATGTCGTCCAGCCTTGCCATGCTGGCAGCCTCGGCCGCGCCCGGTTGGGCTCAGGTTCCTGCAATCCATGTCGTCAAGGGAACCGGATGCGGATGCTGCAACGCCTGGGTCGCCTATCTGCGCGAAGAAGGATTCAGCGTCACCGACGAGGAACGCTACGGCGCTCTTTTGACGGCCTTCAAATCCGAAGTCGGCGTTCCGCCACGGATGATTTCCTGCCATACCGGCATGGTCGATGGTTATGTGCTCGAAGGGCACGTCCCAGCTACGGAGATCCGCCGCCTGCTCGAGGAGCGCCCCGATGTCATTGGGCTTGCCGTGCCAGGAATGCCGTATGGGTCACCCGGGATGGGGCCGGAAGAGGAGCGCGAAGCCTACGAAGTGCTCCTCATCAACTATGACGGGACTGGTGAGGTGTTCGCCAATTACGAGCAGTTGGGATGACTGCGCTCGTCGACCGTCAATAATAGGTCTCAATGTACACCTTCGAGCAATCGTAGGCGACCGCCGCTGGGTAGGCCAATTGCTGATGAAATTGAGCGAAGTCAAAAGCCGCGTCGCGACGGGGATATCGGTGTCGAGCGAAGTCTCGATCAACGCCCCGATCATCTTCTAGACTGGGCGAACGCCGATCTAGCCTTTGTTCGGTGGGCCCGGAAGGGTCGGGGTGAAGTGTTGGCGACAGGATTGCTGGCCCCCGATTGGTGAGCGTCGTTGCTCCTACGCCGCCAGACTGAAGATTCTCCATGTTGCTAACCGCTGAGTAGCCGAACGGCAGGAAGACACGCACTGCGGTCATACGATGGGTGGGAATGCTGCACGATGCAGGGATGGCCGTTTTGGTGAAGCTGCATAGCCGTGATCCCGGATGAAGTGAACGACAGATCTGGGCCGGAAGCGATGGTGTTCATGAAGCCGTTGACTGGCTTACATCAACACCACATCAACCCGCGAGTGCCTGTTTCGCACCGAGTTTGCTGCCCAATTTCGCTGAAAGTAGACCGATCCGATCAAGGAAAACTGGCGAAATCAAAGGCTTACTGCGTAAGTTGTTGAATTTTCTAAGCAATTGGAATCGCTGCGATTTTGGCTCATAACCTGAAGGTCGTAGGTTCAAATCCTACCCCCGCAACCAAAATCATAAAACAAATCAAAGACTTAAAACCTGAGCGTTTCGCTTGTGTATATCCCCGCGCGTTTTACATCAACGCCACATCAACGTTTGACCAGCCCCCCCTGAAAAGCGCTAAGGGATGCACACTTCGTCAGGTTTGGTTTTCCCGGTGCGCTTGACGGGTTGAATGCTGCATCATTCGGTTGTCCTACCTTGAATGGAGGGCGCCTGGTGATGACTTCGGAAAGCTGGGGGCTGGGCAATTTCGGAAACGAGCGCCTGGCAAAAAGGGGGGTCTGCTGCTCGCGGGAATGGTGGCGCGCACGAGCATCATGCAACTCGTCCAGGCGCGCGATGGCCGATCCCAGCAAGACGCCAAGATCGCCTTCTCGCTTCCCGAAATCGAAACCCTCCACGCACGCCTGCCCGAACTCGAAGGCAAGACCGCGCTCCAGAAGAACCCTCATCCGCCGGAAACGCTTGCCTGGGCCGCGTGGATCATTGCAAAGCTCGGTGGATGGGATGGCTATCCAAAATCCAAACCGCCCGAGTCGGCCAAACGCGTCAACCGCAGGGCCGGTGCCGCTTCAGCCCACCACACCGATGCCTGCGACCTGTGGTGTCGTCAATCGCGCAAACGGGACACGACACCAAAGAAAACGGCCAGCCGCGAAAACACGGGGGATTGCCGGGGCGAGGCGTAACGGTGTTTAGGACAGAAACAAAACTGCCAATCGCCTAGATCCGATGGATCTTTAGCTTCGTTTTCAGATCGGTTTTGCAAAACGCATGTAAGAAGCAGGTTTGCTCAGAGATATCCAGCATCTCGCGCGCGACGTCATCACTTTCGCCGGTTTCCAAATAGACATGCGTTTCAAGAGGGTCGGCTTGCCCGGCTTTGCCCGTTCCGCCCGATGCGCCGCCCAATGAGAAATGGCTGTCTTGGACAATGCGGTAGTCGGCCAGGTCGAGGTTTAGCATTTTCACAAAGCGGCCAAATTGCGTCATGAAACAAAAGCCAATGCCCGCGCTGATATAGCTGTTGGCGTCTGGTGCGCGGCCAAGTCCGCCGTTGATTGGCGCTTCTTCGGACAAGAAATTGAACGAGGTGCCATGCGGTGTAGATTTCCACGCAGAAGTGAGCCGGATAGACGGATAATTTCCACTGAGATTTGAGCCATGTGACCCTTCCCCCAGCGCGATGCGCAACGGGGAGCAGCGGAGTGATACACATGGGACTTTTGAACATTATTCGACGGATGTCTTTGCGGGAGAAGCTATCGATCCGTGAGATTGCGCGTCGCACTGGATTGTCGCGCAATACGATTACAAAATATCTGAATGCGGGCACGATCGAGCCGCAGTTCGCGACACCGGAGCGGCAAAGCAAGCTCGATCCGTTCGCCGAGAAGCTTGCCGGTTGGCTGAAGACGGAGGCGGCCAAGTCGCGCAAGCAGCGGCGAACGCTGAAGCAGCTGCATGCCGATCTGGTGGTGCTTGGCTTTGATGGGTCTTACGGTCGGGTCGCGGCTTTTGCGCGTGACTGGCGGGCAGATCGGCAGCGAGAGCAGCAGGCAACAGGGCGCGGCATCTTCGTGCCGCTGTCGTTTCGTCCGGGCGAGGCATTCCAGTTTGACTGGAGCGAGGATTTTGCCGTTTTGGGCGGCGAGCGCGTCAAGCTACAAGTCGCCCATATCAAGCTGTCGTATAGCCGGGCCTTTCTGGTTCGGGCGTATCTGCTGCAAACGCACGAGATGCTGTTCGACGCTCACTGCCACGGGTTCCGGGTCTTCGGCGGCGTTCCAGGGCGTGGAATTTACGACAATATGCGCACCGCTGTTGACCGCGTCGGTCGTGGGAAGGAGCGGCAGGTCAACATGCGCTTCCTCGCAATGGCCAACCATTACGTGTTCGAGCCAGCGTTCTGCAATCCTGCCGCCGGCTGGGAGAAGGGGCAGATCGAGAAGAATGTGCAGGATGCCAGGCACCGTCTGTGGCAACCCATGCCGGACTTCCCCGATCTCGCGGCCCTGAATGATTGGCTGGAACAGCGCTGTGTGGCGTTGTGGAATGAGATTCCTCATGCAGCACTGCCGGGGAATGTTGCTGACGTCTGGGCCGCAGAACACCCCGTGCTGATGCCATTGCCGCCCGCCTTCGATGGCTTTGTCGAGCATAGCAAACGGGTGTCCCCGACCTGCCTAATCAGCTTCGAGCGCAACCGCTACAGTGTTCCAGCGTCGTTTGCGAACCGGCCTGTGAGCTTGCGGGTTTATCCAGAGCGTTTGGTGGTCGCTGCCGAGGGTCAGATCCTGTGCGAGCATGTGCGGGTGATTGAGCGCAGCCACCAACTCCCGCCACGCACGATTTACGATTGGCGCCATTATCTGGCCGTCCTTCAGCGTAAGCCGGGTGCGCTCAGGAACGGCGCGCCCTTCGTGGAATTCCCTCCGGCCTTCAAGCGGCTGCAAGACCTTATGTTGCGCAAGCCTGGCGGTGACAGAGAGATGGTTGATATCTTGGCGCTGGTTCTGCATCACGACGAACAGGCCGTGCTCGTCGCCGTGGAAATGGCCTTGGCTGAGGGCGTGGCAACCAAAACTCACGTTCTGAACCTTCTGCACCGTCTTATTGACGGAAAGACGATTGGTGGGCCGGACATCGAAACACCACAGGCACTGGCTTTGCGCAGTGAGCCAAAGGCGAATGTCGAACGCTATGACGGCCTGCGGGCCCGGACCGCCGGAGGCCGCCATGCGTCATGATCCCGCCAGCGGTGCCATCATCATCATGCTGCGCAGTTTGAAGATGCATGGCATGGCCCAAGCCGTCACCGACCTCATGGAACAAGGCGCACCAGCCTTTGATGCTGCGGTGCCGATGCTCGCTCAATTGCTGAAGGCCGAAGTGGCCGAGCGGGAGGTCCGGTCCATTGCCTATCACATGAAGGCCGCTCGCTTCCCGGCTTACAAGGATCTGACCGCCTTCGACTTCGCGGCCAGTGAGATCAATGAGGCCACGGTGCGCCAACTTCATCGGGGCGAGTTCATGGACGGTGCCCAGAACGTTGTGCTGATCGGGGGCCCTGGGACTGGCAAAACGCATGTCGCGACAGCCCTTGGCGTGCAGGCTGTCGAGCATCACCGCCGCAAGGTTCGCTTCTTCTCGACCATCGAGCTCGTCAATACGCTCGAACAGGAGAAGGCCAAAGGCAAAGCCGGACAGCTTGCCGAAAGCCTCGTCCGCCTGGATCTCGTGATCCTCGACGAGCTCGGCTACCTGCCGTTCAGTGCATCAGGCGGTGCGCTGCTCTTCCATCTGCTCAGCAAACTTTACGAACGCACCAGCGTCGTCATCACCACAAACCTGAGCTTCAGCGAATGGGCCACCGTCTTCGGCGATCCCAAGATGACGACCGCACTCCTCGACCGCCTGACCCATCGTTGCCACATCCTCGAGACCGGCAACGACAGCTTCCGCTTCAAAACCAGTGCAGCCACCGCGGCGCAGAAAAAGAGGGAGGACAATCACGTATTGACCAAAGCCTGAAACCCGAAACATAACCTAGAGGTGGCTCACTTCTCGATGGAAAACCCGGCTCACTTCCGCGTGGAAATCTACAGATATACATAGCGGACAGACATTCGAGCACTGCCAGAAGCGATCGCTCCACCTCCTGTTCACTAATTTGATGAGCTTCTTTTGGGTGAACAAGACGATTGCGAATTTTTATTGATACAAGTAGCTCTGAGAACCAAGAACCCTTCGAGGCTTCCAGATCAGGCGAAAATCTCGCCAATAGAAACTCTATCCTGTCCTCCAGTCGGTAAAATTTCGACTTGTTGATCAGAATGAATTTTCCTTTTACGAGTGAAACCTCCTGCTCGGAGAGGAGGGATTTTTCTGAGATACTGAAGTCAGATGAGTTTGAAAAGCGGGAAGCGAGATAATTCAACTGCGCCTCCAAAAAGAAAAATGAATGCGTCAGCGCTGATCGAAGAAGTCTCTGCCTCTCAGATGGTGTGCCTGCAGACTTTGATTCTTCCAAAAATTTTTTTGCCGATATTAAAAGCTCATTGGAGTAGGCCTCAAATTCGCTCACCCGAGCTTCTCCCGCATAGCTTTAGCCCGCAAATTGGCTTGCTTGGCTTCGTACTCTTGAATTGCAAGCTCAATTCCACTTTTCGTTATGCCAGCCCCTTTTTCCGCCTGGAGCCAGAAAAGTTCGGCAAATCGGCCCCGCTCTTTGGGGTCTGAGCGATATCCAAGCCCACGATAGTTTGCAGGGTCTGTCGAGTGCCGACCGTTCACGAGCAAGTCTGCCCTCAAAGGATCCTTCGATCCACCCTTTTCAAAAAGCGCGTAGTGTCGTTTCAAACGTGGCGGGTTGTTCGACAAACAACCAGCAACAAAAGCCCAACCGGCCAATAGCGCCAAATTCTTAGCCTTGTGACGGAAGTCGGCTGGACCGCTGTACTTCCCTGATTTGCCGTCAAAGAATGCTTCCATCTGAGCAATTCTCAGCCCTGCAAACGCTTTACCGGCCGCTTGCAGGTCTTTGTCATCCCATAGATCTGGGTTCTTTTGCTTGGTATCTTTCCAAATTTTGGGGTCGCGCTTTCCCGCCTCAACGAGTTGCGGAGTCGTATCTCGGATGGAGAATTCCTTATCTGGCACTGCTTTACCAAGGTAGTAGTTGCAGATAAAAGATCGAGCTTCCTTCACGGTTATCGGATTGCCTCTCCCTGGCTTGTCGGCGAAGTCTTGCTTCCTTTCCAGCAAACCACATTTCTGACACCAATCGCGAAGCTCCGCTCCAGCGAGTGTCTCGTACATCCTGTCCAAAAGCTCTTTTGAAACTGAAATGTTTGTATTCGATATAATCTGAACATCAAGGCGCTGCTCGTTGTCGAGTTGAAGGTAAACCTTTACTCCATGCTCGATATCGACCCCTTGTTCCAAAGCCTCTTTGATTGCTTCGTAACGGTGTTGCCCACCAATAATTTTGAGAGGTTTCTGGTCCCCATCGATGAACTCGGCTACGATGTTGCTAAAGCGCCGCCCTTCCATTGCGTCATTTCGCATTTGCTCAAAGGCTGCGTGATCAGCTACTACATCTCGGTTGGCCCGATAGTCGGGTGATGCGTCAGCATCTAACGGCACATCGGTAGTTCCAAGGTCAGAAATTTTTGAGGCCGGTATGTGGCACTCTATAAAAACGGCTTGGGTCCTATGGTCCCTTAGGAGGGTTAGATTATTTCTCTCCAGAGGTGAGAAGTTTTTAACAAAGCTCTCAATATCATCAATGAAGTCGTCAGAGTTCAACCCGCTTTCAAAAACACGAACATCAAATTCATTAGTTTCTTTCATCGACCACACTCCAATCATCTGGCTTGCAGACAATCGCCTGCGGGGTAACGAGTTTCAAGTCGTTAAAATCTGGCCTGACTGCCAATACACAAAGGCAGACAGCATCTCGGGGTCGGAACCACATCTTGGTCAAGCACTGCCAACTTTTGTCCGCCAAACCATTATGCCCGATGCTGAAGTCGACCGGCAAACGGAGGCCACTCTGCAGCAGAGGGGCGCACCATGAAACGCTCTCAAAAGCCGAACGCGTGCTGGTTTAGAAGGAATCTAAAGCCAATAGGCCACCCCCATATTTGTGTGTTCAGCGAGGCTTTCCGTCTATGAGAATATCATCATAGAAGATACTTGCCAAACCTGCCGGCGTCTTGAAGCGAAGTCCCCAGTCAGGGCAAGCAATCAAGTGCTGTGCAACGTCCTCCAGAGATCGATAGAATACAGCGCTTCCTGACTCATTGTGACCATCTCCGGCCGGATGCACTCGATAGCCCCCCCTCTTGCCGAAGCGATCCACTTTAGTCCTCACGTCATCTGGAGCATACCAGTGTGGCTCCAAGGTGACGCCCTTCGAATCAACGGTTATTTTCGTCATGTCTGACTTCCTGCGCTCACCGGTCTGAAAAATCAAAGTTGTACTGTTGCAATTCATACCCGGGGAAGCGGATACCTATCAAGCAGTTGTAGCGTTGACTGATGCTCATCGACGGCGACCGCTAGGGCCTGGTCATTCCGCACTGCTGACCTTACGGTAATATTTGAGCATGACGGACAGAAGCGGAAGTCTGACTGGAGTGCAGCGACAGCCCGGTTCGTTCCGCACCGCGAACTTTGGCCGTCTACAAAATCCTGCGAGACGCAAGAATTACCGTTTTTGTGAAGCTGCGCCGCGGCGTGGTCATCCGTTCCCAAAGTTCGCTTTGGGCCGTTCGCTGCCCTAAACCTCACTCAACCACACCACCATACTTGGCCCTTGCCTGCGCCAGCTTCGCCGTGGTTTGCTCAGGTTTACGCTGCCAGTCCCGTACGATCTGGTCGGCGCTGCCCATGACGTACGCGCCGAGGCGGCTGTCGGGTACGTCGTTCAGCGCTGCACGCGACAGCATGCACCCGGCTATTTGTTTGAACAACATCTCATCGCGTTCTTCTTTGAGCAGCTTGGTAATGATCGCGGGGTCCACCATGCTTGCGAGGTCGTGCATATCTTCGGCCACGGCGTGACCAACCAGCGACCACAATGGGTGTACTGGCCAGCGTGCGCGGTTACTGTCGCCATTGGGCACGACATAGCGCACAGTACCGAGCGCTTCAGCCAAGATTTGAGGCAGTTTCTTGCGGAGGTCGGCCCACGTTGTCACCTCCCATTTGTCTTTGAGATGCCGCTTGAACGCGCGAATTTCAACCCGCCAGACAGCGCTTGCAGTACGCAACGACAGATCGAGCGGCGGGAGGCCTTTTGCTTCCAGCGCTGCATCCCAGATCGGCCACCAATACCCCTTGCCGGTCGCGAAGACTTCCGCGCGCTTGTCATACAGCACCACTTGCCGGTTTGGATTCTTGCCGATGGTGATACTCTCGACCCGACCAGAGCGGCCCACCACTTGCACCAGCGAATCCGAGATTTCTTTGACTGTGCTACGTGCATGCGAGATGAAATGCGCTCGGTCCGGGGCGAGGTCGGGCGCGAGAATATCGCAAGCCACATCAACGCGACCGATACTCTCTGTTCCGGGGACATAGGCCAGCCCCAGTTTGGCAAGCGTGTCCTCGATGCTGGCGCGTGTCTTGGTTAACCCATCCAAAGCAAGGGGCAATGCGCGGCATGAAACGCGTACGCCCCATTCGTCTGAATTGCCGCTCGGATGCTTGAAGAACCAGATTTCCCCTTGCGGGCCACTATAGCCGGTATCGCAACGATAAGCATAGCCACCCCGCGACCCAGTGGCTGCGACGGACATTTCAATGCCATTGTGCATAAAGTATCCGACAACCCCGTTTCCGGTTTCTGTCGTTTCTCTCGCTTCGCGCATCAAAGCGGCGAGGTCTTCACTTATGGTCAGGGGATAGGAGATATCGAGGCCATCGAAGCCTGTACGGATAAGGTGCATTTCAGAGGCTTTCACGTTGATGTATTTCTTGGGGGGGGGGGTGTTACAAGGACCCCCCCAAACTGGCGGCGTGCGTGCCGGTCGCTCCGCGACCGCCGCGCCCCGCCCGCCCGCCGCCAGCTTTTTGGGAAGCGCAGCACGGCAGCAAGCTCTGTGCAGTTTTGCGTTTAGTTCGCCGTAGTAACTGCATCACCGAACCTTGGTGGAGTCTGGGTTGGAAACCCGGATTTCCAGCCGAACCTCGATCACCAACTCCTTGGTGTCGGTGTCCATGGACATCTCACGATCATGCGAAACGGAGAGCGCGTCGCCTGCAACTAGCCCCATGATTACGACGCCTGCATCGTCGGCATGATCGCAAACGTTATCGTCATAGATCACAAGAAATTCGCTCAGCGATCTGGGCGGGAGAAAAGGATTGCGTGGTGCGTCAAACATGGCGAAGCCCTTTCGGTCCAGCACAGTTTGTGTGTTTGAACGAGATTACTGTGTCGTGATTGCTTTGCGATGTATGTGCCTTCCGACGGGCTTCAGCCCAGGCCATAACTTCATCGAGTTGATAGCGCACAGAGCGGCCAAGTTTATAGAAGCCCGGTCCATTGCCGGTAACGCGCCATTTCTGGATGGTGCGAACCGATTGGCAAAGCAATTCAGCAACCTTGCACTCGTCAATAAATGTGCCGGAGAAAGCGTCTTGGGTTTGGGCAATAGTGTCTCTCATTGTCTGTCCTCATTGCAGGTTTCAATGACGACGATCTACGCCTCAGACTTCTGGCAAATCTATTCAAACTGCTTGCGGTAATGCTCTGCAACTTGGGGGACTTCTTCCAAGTTGCTGAACGACATACCTTTTTCCCGCACCTTACGGGACGCCGTGGCGATCTGTTGTAGAGTCAGGGACGGTTCAACTACCCGCGCAATCCGAACGCTGAACTGCGCCGCATCCGTGATCGGGTCGCCGTTCGAAGCCCAATACAACTTGAAAGACCGACCGAGAACGCTCTCCCAGACCTGAAACCCAAAGTTCAGTAGATCGACCAAGGCTCCGATCTCGGGGCGTCCTTTGCGGCTTTCGGCTACCCTTTCACGCGCATAAGCCGCGCAATGGCCGAGAGCTGTCACAATTGTCGTTGCTTCGCTCAGAGGGATGCACCGGGACCCATCGCTGTCGGGGACTGTATACCCCAGTACCGCCGACGCCTCCGACTGCGTTATGCGCGGGAGGGGCATGTCCTTAAGTCGCTGCACGAAGCCCACTCGGATCAAGATCTCTATTGCGTCGGGAGCGAGAGTATCCAAGACAGTCGCGAGTGACTTTGCGGCCTTTTCGAGGTTTCGAAGGTCCTTCCGGACGCGCTCGAAATCGAGAGCCTCGAGACGAGCTTCGTCACTGAACGCATTGGCAGCGACTTCAAGAATCTGACCGATTTCGTCACGACTCGCGTGAGGAATGGCGAATTCGTCGCCGATCTGGTCGATCACCTTGGGCGTGTACACGACACGCTCAAGATGGCTGTTCCCAATGAGGCGCTGAAAGAACTCGATTTGCGCTTGCTCGTCCAAGGTTCTCAGTTTTCTACAACACGCAGGTTGGGCCGACCGGCTATGCCGTGACGCGCTTTGCGTCTTGCGCGGCGGCTCTGGCTTTGGCGGGTTTGGGGATGCGTAGCAAGCGCATGGCGTTCAGGATCACCACCAGCACCGAGAGTTGGTGCACCAGCATCCCGCCCGCCATGTGGACCCCGCCGGTATAGACGCCAATCAGCAGGCCGAAGACGGTCAGCACGGCAATGACAAGGTTCTGGCGCATGTTGCGCAGCGTGGCGCGCGAGATTTCCATCGCCTCGGCAATCTTGCCCAGATCATCGGTCATCAGCGCGATATCCGCCGTCTCGATGGCGATGTCGCTGCCGCTGGCGCCCATGGCGATGCTGATGTCAGCCGCCGCCAGGGCCGGTGCGTCGTTGATGCCGTCGCCGACCATGGCCACGCGGAAGCCCTCGGCCTGCATCGCCTTGATCCGGTCCAGCTTGTCGTCGGGCATCATCGCGGCGTGCACCTCGTCAACGCCGACGACCTTGGCGATCGCCTCGGCGGCGGGGCGTTGGTCGCCGGTCAGCATCACCACGCGGCTTACCCCCAGGGCATGCAGACGGTCGATCATCGGCCTGGCACTGGCGCGCGGCATATCGGCCAGCCCCAGCAGACCCACGACCTCGCCGTTGCGCGCCACGATCACCACGGTATGACCCAGCCCATGCAGGCGGGCAATCCCGGCTTTGGCCTCGGCGTTGAAGCCGATCTTGAGGTGATCGAACAGACGGTGGCTGCCGACAGCGATCTCAAGCCCGTCGTGGCGGGCAATCAGGCCCATGCCGGCGATTTCCTCCAGCGAGTCGGCGGTGGGCAAGGGGCCTTGCTTGCGTGCCGCCTCGATGATCGGGCGGCCCAGCGGGTGGGTCGATCCGGTCTCGGCAATGGCGGCCCAGAGCAGGACATCGGCCTCGGATTGACCCGCCAGAGCCACGACCTCGGCCAGACGCGGTTGACCTTCGGTCAGCGTGCCGGTTTTATCCAGCGCCAGCGCATTGATGCGCCCGGCGTTCTCCAGATGCTCGCCACCCTTGATCAGGATGCCGGAGCGCGCCGCACGACCGATCCCGGCCACCACCGAAACCGGGGTCGAGATAACCAGCGCACCGGGGCAACTGACAACCAGCAGGGTCAGGGCCAGTTCCACGTTGCGCGTAACCAGATAGCTGACGATTGCCAGCACGAACACGCCCGGCGTATACCAGCGGCCGAAATTTTCGATCATCCGCTGGGCGGGGGCCTTGGCCTCTTGCGCCTCTTCGACGCGGCTGATGATGCGGGCCAGCGTGGTGTCGGCACCAACGCCCGTAGCACGCAGATGCAGCAGGCCGTTCTCGGCCAGCGTTCCGGCAAAGACGCGCGATCCGGGGGATTTTTCGGCCGGGATCGGCTCGCCGGTGATGGAGGCTTCGTTGACCGCCGCCGTGCCCTCGATCACCTCGCCATCGACGGGCAGGCGCTGACCGGCGCGGACCAGAACCGTCTCGCCCAGTTGCACCTCATGCGCGCCTATCTCGATCGTCTCGCCACCGCGCAGCACGGTTGCGGTCACCGGGGCTGCGTCGATCAGCGCCTTGAGGGCACCGCGCGTGCGGCTCATGGTGCGGCTTTCCAGCCAGGCACCGAGCATGAACAGGAAGGTTACAGCGGCGGATTCCCAGTGGTTGTTGATGAACAGCGCGCCAATCGCGGCGACAATGACCAACAATTCGATGCTGAGTTGGCGCAAGCGCAGCGAGGACCAGGCCCGCAGCGCAATGTCATATCCGGCGAGAACCGCAGCGATGGTCATCAACGGTGCCCAAGGGGCCGCCTGCGCGAAGCCATACCACGCGACCAGCGCCACGGTGATGAACAGGCCACTGGCGATGGTCAGCCATTTGCGCCGCTCCGCCGGATGCCTGTAAATGTCGAGGATCGCGGAAAACATGGGGTCTCTCCTTTCAAAGTAAGCCCCACCGCCGGGGGCGATGGGGCGCGGGTAACGTGGGTGCGGGGTCAGAAGGCCGAGGGTTTGGCGGTATAGCCGGATTTGGCGATGGAATTTACCAGCGCGTCCACGTCACTGAGTGCCGGGTCATGATCGACCTCGATACGACCACTGGCGAACATCACCTCGGCCTTTGCCACGCCGGGCAAGGCCATCAGCGCCTTTTCGATCTTGGGCACGCAGGAGGGGCAGGAAAGCTCGTCGCTGCGCAGTTTCGTGCGGATGGTTGTCTCGGTCATGGCGAAATCCTTTCATCGGGTCATTGCATCTGCACTCAATATGGGTGCACACTCAGCGCACAGGGAGTGCCGAAAAAGGAAAGGTGGCCTTGCATGAATGCACAGCTTGCCAATTGGGACGACCTGCGGATATTTCTGGCCGTTGCGCGCGCGGGCAGCCTGTCAGGGGCGGCACGCCGTCTGGGGGTGAACCACTCCACCGTGTTCCGGCGGATCGCTGGCGTCGAGGATACGCTCGGCGTGCGGCTGTTCGAGCGGCTGCCGACCGGCTATGCGCTGACGCCGGCAGGCGAGGAAACCCTGCGCATTGTCGAGAGCATCGAGGCCGAAGTTGCGACGCTGGATCGCACCATCACCGGTCAGGATCTGCGCCTGAGCGGCACGGTGCGGCTGACGGCGGTTGATATGCTGGCGTTCTGGCTGCTGCCGGACCATCTGCGGGCGTTTCGCACCGCCTATCCGGGGATCGAGGTGGAAATCGTGGTCGGCAACGAGGCGCTCAACCTGTCGCGCCGCGAAACGGATATTGCGCTGCGCATCGGCAACACGCCGCCCGAAACGCTGGTCGGGCGGCGCGTCGGGCGGTTGGAGTTCGCGGTTTACGGATCGCCGGACTATTGCGCGGCCCACCCGTCGCGGGATCTGGCGCAGCACGACTGGATCGGCTTTGACAACGCACACGCGGCGTTGACCCGCCAGCTCGAGGCGCTGTTGCCCGGCGTGCGCCCGACTGTGCGGACGAATTCCGTGGCCTGCGCCGTGCGGCTGACCAAGGCCGGACTTGGCCTTGCGGTGCTGCCCTGCGCCATCGCCGACCACAAACACGATTTGACGCGCGTCGCCGCATTGCCTGAAACCTTCGGCCTCGATCTGTGGCTTCTGACCCACGAAGACCTGCGCCACACCGCCCGCATCCGCGCCGTGCTGGAGTTCCTGACACCGGCACTGAGCGCAAGCCTGGACGCCGTGCGGCAGTAATCCGGCATTTTGCCCGCGAGTAACCCGCGTTTTGTGCCGTTGACAGAAATTTGGGTGCTGCAACGGAGACGGGGATTGGTGATGAATCGCCGCAACTGGCCGTAACTGTGCACAGGGACAAGCGTGTTTGGGTTTGCCGCCGTGGCCCCTATCCCTTCGACGCGCCGCGCAAAAAGCGCGTTGGTCTGGTTGGGTGGCATTTTGCCCGATGACTTACCCCAACAAAGCCCAAATGCGGGTCACGCCGTCGATCTGCGCCGCAGCCTCGGTCATCGCACGGTTCGCCTGCGAGAAACGGTGTCCGGGGGGGCGAAATATCGCATGACTTTGGCCAAAGGGCCGCCTGAACAAAGTGGATGGTCGCAGCAAACAGTCGATAGCACGCAAAAGGCAACCGGTTTTGATTGCGTCTGTCACTGTGAGCCATAGCTGTTATAAACACTATCTCTTGGCGCGTAACCTCGCTAGACCAGCGACGATTTCAAAGGCGCGACCGCATAGACGAGAGGGGCATCATGGCCACGCAGTTCCACAAACACGATCTTCCGGATGATCTGGACCTTGGCGCGATTGTCGCCATTGATTGCGAAACCATGGGCCTGAACCCGCATCGCGACCGGCTGTGCCTGGTGCAATTGTCCAGCGGCGATGGCACCGCGCATCTGGTGCAGATCTCACAGGATCAAACCGAGGCCCCGAACCTGACCCGGTTGTTGGCGGACCCCAAGGTCCTGAAACTGTTCCACTTTGGCCGGTTCGACATTGCGGTGATGTATCATCGCTTTGGCGTTCTGGCGGCACCGGTCTGGTGCACCAAGATCGCCTCGAAACTGGTGCGGACCTATACCGACCGGCATGGCCTGAAATACCTGCTGTCAGAGATGCTGAATGTCGATATCTCCAAGATGCAGCAATCCAGCGATTGGGGCGCGGCGGATATCACCAATGCGCAGCGCGACTATGCGGCCTCGGATGTCCTGTACCTGCACCAGTTGCGCGAAAAGCTGAACTTCATGCTGGTCCGCGAGGGTCGTCAGGACATCGCGCAGGCGTGTTTTGATTTCCTGCCCCATCGTGCGGCACTGGATCTGGCGGGTTGGCCAGAGGTCGATCTCTTTTCGCATTGAGGGGGCGTCATGGTGGGTCTGAGCAGTCAACAGGCAGGGTATTCACGGCTCGTCGGGGTCTTGAAAATCGCGCTGCCGTTGACCGCTTTGATCCTGTTGTCGCTGGTCTTCCTGCTGGCCCGCACGATTGATCCGACCCAGGCGATTCCGATGGCCGACATTGACGTGCAAGAGCGCGCCCGCGACCCCCGCCTGTCCGGCGCGCGCTTTGCGGGTGTCACCGATGACGGGGCCGCGCTGACCATCATCACCGAAACCGCGCGTTCTGACCCGAATGCGACGCTGCTGCTGGAAGTGACCGGCCTGCGGCTGCGGATCGAAGGGCGCGAGGGCGAGGTCTTGTCCGCCCGCGCCGAGGGCGGAATCCTCGACCGGGGCACCGGACGCTTCGAAATGTCCGGCGGCCTCGAGGTTCAGGCAAGCCCGGGCTATGTCCTGACCACCGACGCGCTGTCGGGTTTGCTCGACTCGACGCTGGTTCAGGCCCCCGGTGCCATCAGCGGCCGCGCCCCGGCCGGTGAAATCAACGCCGGAAACTTGGTTATGCGCACTGATTCCGCACCCGGATCCGGTTATGTGCTTGTTTTCGGGGGCGGTGTGCGTTTGTTATATCAACCTGAGAATTGAGGAGCCCATCATGTCGCGCGCCCTATTGCGTCTTGCCTTTTGTCTGACCTTGGCCGCGCTGATCGGCGGCACCTCTGCCAACGCGCAGAATGTGCGTTTCAGCTTCGGCTCGTCGTTGCAACTGGACGGGAGCGCGCTGGAGATCACCGCCGACAACTTTGAAGTTGATCAGACCTCGGGCGCGTCAACCTTTTCCGGCAATGTGTTGGCGGTTCAGGGGCGTATGCGGATCTCTGCGCAATCGCTGCGGTTGGAATACGCGCCGGGCGCGCGCGCCGGGACGCAGCGTATCGGCTCGCTGACCGCGTCAGGGGGCGTCGCCATGGTCACCGACACCGAAGCGATCGAAGCACAACGCGCGGTGTATTCGATCGCCGATCAGCGGTTGGAAATGACCGGCGACGTGGTGTTGGTGCAAGGGATAAACCTGCTGTCCGGCGAACGCTTCATCGCCGATTTGCGCGCCGGCACCGGCAGCATGACCGGCCGCGTCCGGACCATCATCCGGATGGAATGACCCAGCATGATCGAACCCGCAGTGCAAAGCGGCGGACTGCAGGTTACGGACCTGCGGAAAAGCTACAAACGTCGTCAGGTGTTGCGCGGCATCGACCTGTCGTTGAACCGGGGCGAGGTGGTCGCGCTGTTGGGGCCGAATGGCTCGGGCAAAACCACGTGTTTCTATTGCGTGGCGGGGCTTGTTCCGGCCGATGGCGGGCAGGTCAGCATCGACGGCACCGATGTGTCCGGCTGGCCGATGTATCGGCGCGCCCGCAAGGGGATCGGTTATCTGCCGCAGGAAATGTCGATCTTTCGCGGCCTTTCCGTCGAGGACAATATCATGGCGATTCTGGAAATCGCCGTTCCGGATCGCGCGCAGCGTGCGGCCCGGCTTGAAGAACTGCTGGCCGAGTTTTCCATCACCCGATTGCGCAAATCTCCGGCGATGGCATTGTCCGGTGGCGAGCGTCGCCGAACCGAGATCGCGCGCTGTCTGGCCTCGGATCCGTCCTTTGTCCTGCTCGATGAGCCCTTCGCGGGGGTGGACCCGATTGCGGTTGCCGACATTCGCGCGTTGGTCTCGGACCTCACCGACCGTGGCCTTGGCGTGCTGATCACCGATCACAATGTGCGTGAGACGCTTGAGATCGTCGACCGGGCCTATATCCTGCATGATGGAAAAGTGTTGATGAGTGGCACACCCGACGAGGTGGTCGCCGACAAGGATGTGCGGCGCGTGTACTTGGGCGAGAGCTACCGCTGACGGGCTTGACCCGCCGATGATCTGCGATTGATGGCCCCAATGACCGCGAGGCCCGAATAACCCGATGGTCCTGAAAAACCGCCTTGAACTGCGCCTGCAGCAGCGTCTCGCGCTGACGCCCACGCTGCGCACACGGCTGTCGATCCTGCGCATGGGGCCGTTGGATCTGGCCGAGGAAATCGCGCGTGAGGCCGCGCGCAACCCGTTTTTGCGCCACGAGCCCCCCAGCCGCATGAGTGCCGCCGAGGCCTTGCCCGAGGCCGATCTCGCCGCGCCTGACCTTGGCTTCCAAGAGGATCTGCGCCGGCAACTCGCGTTGAAGCCGTTGTCGCCGATGATCGCCGCCTTGGCGGAATTTCTGGTGGGCGAATTGCGCGAGGACGGGTTTCTGGATGTCGAGCTGCGCATCCTCGCCGCCGAAATCGTGCAGCCCGAGGCGCTGCTTGAACAGGCCCTGGAGGTTCTGCAATCCTGTGAGCCGCCGGGTATCGGTGCGCGCACATTGCCCGAGTGTTTGCAGTTGCAACTGGTCGCGAAGGGGCTGGATGCCGGGGACGCCGCCGCGACCGTCTGGCAGCTACCCGCCTTCGCAAAACGGGACTGGCCGGTTCTGAAAGCCACGCTGGGCCTCGATGAAAACGCCCTGCGCGCCCGTGCCAACCTGCTGCGCGGGTTGTCGCCTCGTCCGGTGCCAGAGCGCCCCTTGAGCGAGGCTGCGCCGCTTCGCCCCGATCTGCGGCTGGAACGCTACAGCGACGGGCAATTTGCCATTGTCCCGCATATGTCCGCGCGTCCAACGGTGATGCTGGACATGGCAATGGTGCGCCGGGCGGAAACGGAAGGCTTTGCGCCGGACCTGTTGCTCCGCGCCAAAACCCTGATCGACGCGGTCGATCAACGCGGTGCCACGCTGGCGCGAATCGGCGAATGGCTGGTGCGGGCACAGGGGATGTTTTTCCTGCAGGGGCCCGAGGGGCTGGTCCCGGCCTCGCGCGCGGATTTGGCGGCAGAGCTGGACCTGCACCCCTCGACCATCAGCCGCGCGGTGTCGGGCAAGGCGATTGACGTCGATGGGCGGTTGTGGCCCTTGGCGATGTTCTTTTCCTCCGCGCTTTCCGGACCGCACGGGATGATCTCGTCTCGGGCGGTGAAAAAGCGCATTTCCGACCTGATTGCCGCCGAGGTCAAAGCCAAACCACTTTCCGATGAGACACTTGTCGAAAAACTGAGTGCGGAAGGAATTGACATCGCCCGTCGAACTGTCGCCAAATACAGACAAGGCCTGCGCATCCCTTCGTCGTCAGCGCGGCGCAAGCTGGCACATGCCAGAGGCACCGAAAAGCCGGGGGGATGATCCGCAACGACAGGTCGAGACTGCGGTAACACCCGTGGCCACGTTGGCCCAGGGCGTCCGTGACAAAAAGGAGAGGCCTATGCGGTATCAAATCAGCGGAAAACAAATCGACACTGGTGATGCTTTGAAAGAACACGTCGAGAAAGAACTCGACGCGATGCTGGAAAAGTATGCCCAGCGTCCAACCGACGCCTATGTCGTGTTTTCCCGGGATGCCCACAATCTTGTATGCGAAGCGACCGTACATCTATCTAGCGGGTTAACCGCTCAGGCCAAGGGCCGGGCAACAACCGACGTCTATGCAGCCTTTGATGCCTGCTGCGAGCGCATGGACAAGCAATTGCGCCGTTACAAGAGGCGCTTGAAGGACCATCACCGCGAGCGCACAGAGCCCGTTGAATTCGCTGGCGCGCCGTCGTATATCCTCGCCGCTGATGAGGGTTACGAAGGCGAAGAGCCAGAGTCACTGCAGCCGATGATCATTGCCGAGATGGAGACGCGCATTCCGTCGATCTCAGTCGGTGAGGCGGTCATGCAGATGGAACTGGCACATTCGGGTGTTCTGGTATTCCGTAACGAGCGTCACGGTCGGATCAACGTGGTTCACCGGCGCGACGATGGGAATATCGGCTGGATTGACCCAGAATAACAACGGTCAGGCCTTTGGCGTATTCACACGCCAGAGGCCACTCAAAGGCCAACAAGAGCAGGAGATCTGCATGGAACTGGCTGATTTGTTGACACCCGAAGCGATTCGGGTTTGCAACTCTGTTAAAAGCAAAAAGCGCCTGTTCCAAGACCTCGCGGAAACTGCAGCCGCCGCGTATCAAATCGATGAATTGCTGGCCATCGACGCTCTGCAAGAGCGCGAGAGCCTGGGCCCCACGGGCGTCGGCCACGGTGTCGCCCTGCCGCATGCCCGAATCGACGGAATCCACAGTGTTCGCGGCGTCTTCATCCGACTGGACCGGCCGATGGACTATGGCTCGGTGGATCGTGCGCCGGTTGATCTGATCTTTGCATTGTTCGCACCGGTTGATGCCGGCGTCGAACACCTGAAAGCCCTTGCCAGTGTGTCCCGCACCCTGCGCGACAGCGCGATTTGCGCCAAATTGCGCGCCAATGAGGACACCGACAAGCTCTATGCGATTCTCTGCGAGCGCCCGAATTCCAAGGCGGCGTGACAGGGCGAAACGATACCCCTAGAACGGCACCGGCGACCGGAAACTCACCGTCGCCCCGGTTCGCGGATGTCGCAACCGCAGTTCCTCGGCGTGCAGCATAAGCCGCGGATAGGCCGCCGCCGCGCCAGTCGCATACAACGGATCGCCCAGAATGGGATGCCCCATCGCCAGCATATGCACGCGCAGCTGATGGCTGCGTCCGGTCAGCGGCTTGAGCACCACGCGGCTGTTCTCGCCTTCATGGCGCAACAGCTTCCAGTCCGTCTGCGCCGCCCGGCCCGTCTCTTGGCACACCTTCTGACGCGGCCGGTTCGGCCAATCGACAATCAGCGGCAGATCAATCTGGCCCTTGTCCTCGGCTGGGTGCCCCGCCACGCAGGCCACATAGCGCTTATGCGTTTTGCGTTTCTCGAACTGCTGACCGATATGCACCTGCGCTTGCGGCGTCAGGGCAAAGATGATCACGCCAGAGGTATCCAGATCCAGCCGATGAATCAGCAGGATCTCGGGAAACTGCTCTCTGAGCCGCGCGATCAGGCAATCCGCGCGATCCTCGCCACGTCCGGGCACCGACAGCAACCCCGACGGCTTGTCTGCCACCAGAATATCATCATCAACATACAGGATAACCGGGGCGTCCTGCGGCGGGGTGTACACAAAGTCATTCATCCCGCCCGCTTACAGCGTTGACCGGGTCTCAGTCCAGCGCGCGCAGCAATTTCCGCTCCAGGGGTGCCATCACGCCGCGCAGGGTCGTCCCGCGCCGCAAGATTTGCCCCTCCGGGCCGAACAAGGCGTATTGCCCCTGCTTGTTGCGCAACGCGGGGATTTTCTCGACACGATAGGTCGGATTCTCCGCCGTGCGCCGAAACATACTGAAAACCGCGCGCTGCTTGAGGCACGAAATGCCGTAATCACGGAAAATCCCGGCGGCGACGAACCGTCCGTACACGCCCAGAATCGCCCCCAATTCCAGCCGGTCAAAACTGACCTGCTCCTGAGGTGACGACATGCCATTGGGAAACGCCTGGATATTCATGCCTCAACCGTGGCCCCGAGGCGGTCGGAAATCAAGCCTCATGCGGCATTGAATCGCGGACAAGGGCGCAAAATCCCGGCAAGCAACGGTCTTGCCAAAATTTTGCCTTGATTCATGGCCATACTGGGCGGCGCCGTAAAAGGTAACTGCCGCGTCTCTGTCGGCTGAGCCCCCACTCAGCCGTTCTGGAAACACGGGACCGGAGGACTGACCGGACGCCTCGAAAGGGGCGTCCGGCATCCGTTTCAGCCACAGGTGACGGCAACGACGATTCGCCGGCCACTGCGGTCAATCTCGACATTCAAACGATGCGCGCTGTAATCCATCGTCACCGGCTGGCCGGACGCATAAATCCGCACCGGCCCCGGCGCGGTGAAGGGCTGCGGCAGCGGGCGGCCAACCAGATGCTGCAACCGTCTGGCGCCACACAGGTCCTCGCCAGAACGCGGCGGGCTGATGGGCGGCGTCGCTCCTGGTGGCGGCAAATCGCGCGGGTGCGTGCTCGGCGGCAGGGTCCCGCTGCTTGGCGGTGTCACCATCGGCGGCGCCGGGTTTTGCGGCGGGGTCACCGGACCATTCATCTGGCATCCCCCCAAAAGGGCGATAGCACCAAGTGCAAACAGAATTCTCATGCGTGGCCTCCACTCTGATAACAGGTTTGTCGGCTTGCGCCACTAGACAGCTTCACATCAAAACCATATCTCGCATGGATGGACCGGAAAAACCACGACCCAAACAGCAAATTGATCGCCGAGAATCGGCGCGCGCGCTTCGATTACTTCATCGAGGACGATCTCGAATGCGGAATCATCCTGCAAGGGTCCGAGGTGAAATCGCTGCGTCAGGGCGGCGCGAATATCGCCGAAAGCTATGCCAGCGTCGAAAACGGCGAACTGTGGCTGATCAACGGCTATATCGCGCCCTATCTTCAGGCCAAGACCTGGGGCCATGAAGAGCGCCGTCGCCGCAAGCTTCTGGTCAGCAAGAAAGAACTGTCCAAACTCTGGGCCGCGACATCCAAGGATGGCATGACGCTGGTGCCCTTGCGGATGTATTTCAACGCACGCGGCATGGTGAAACTGAAAATCGGGATCGCCAAAGGCAAAAAGAACCACGACAAACGCGAAACCAGCGCCAAGCGCGACTGGGATCGCCAAAAGCGGCGCTTGCTCAAAGAGCAGGGATGACCGCCTCTGCCAAAGTGCAAACAATTTGACTAAAATTGCCCGCTCTTTGTTCCTCAAATATCCCGGGGGAGGACCCGAAGGGTCCGGGGGCAGAGCCCCCAAACCGGCAACCCCGAACCTCAGGTGAAAACACTGCCAACCGGCAGATCAATCCCCCGGAGCAAGTCCTCTGCCGTCATCGGGCGTTTGCCCTCGCGCTGGGCTTTGAGAATGTCGATGGCCCCGTCGCCACACGCCACTTGCAACCCGCCCAAGACCGTCCCCGGCGCACCAGATCCGGCACGCGCGACCGCGTTCAACAGCTTCAGTCGCCCTGCCGGGGTCTCGCACCACGCGCCCGGGAAGGGTGACAGACCATTGATCTTGCGCGCCACCAGATCTGCGGGCTCGGCCCAATCAATCCGCGCTTCGGTCTTGCTGATCTTGGCGGCATAGGTGACGCCCTCCTCGGGCTGCGGTGTGGGCACCAGATCCGGCAGTTGCGCCAGGGCCTGACCGATCAAACCAGCGCCTATCTGCGATAGGCGATCGTGCACGTCACCGGTGGTTTCAGCCTTGCCGATGGGGGTCCTTGTGCAGAGCACGACGGGCCCGGTGTCCAGCCCTGCCTCCATTTGCATGATGCAGACACCGGTTTCGGCATCACCGGCCATCACCGCGCGATGAATCGGCGCCGCCCCGCGCCAGCGCGGCAGCAAGGACGCATGGATGTTCAGGCAACCATATTTCGGAGAATCCAGAATTATCTGCGGCAGAATCAATCCATATGCAACCACCACCGCCACATCGGCCTTCAGCGCCGCAAAGGCCTCGTGTTCTTCGGCGGATTTCAGGCGTTCGGGGTGGCGCACAATCAGCCCCAGTTCCAGCGCGCGCGCATGGACCGGTGTCGGGCGTTCCTTTTTGCCGCGCCCGGCCGGGCGGGGGGGTTGGCAATAGACGCAGACGACGTCATGCGCCGCGTGCAACGCCTCGAGCACCGGCACCGAGAAGTCGGGCGTTCCCATGAAAATCACACGCATGGCGGCTCCTCGTGTGTTGGCGTCACCCAACGCTTAGTTTTCTGGCGCGGCGCAGCAGCATGTCGCGCCTCGTCTTGCTCAGGTGGTCGAAATACATCTTGCCGTTCAGATGGTCGATCTGATGTTGTACGCTGGTCGCCCAAAGGCCAACGAAATCACGCTCCTCGCTCTCGCCCGCGTCGTTCAGGAACCGTACCGTCACGGCGCGCGGCCGCTCGATCCTGGCCGACACGCCGGGCAGATTGGGGCTGGCTTCCTCGTGGCTGCGTGGGTGCACCGAGGCGTGCAAAATCTCCGGGTTGGCCAGACGCACGGCCTTCCCGCCGGACTCCGAGGCATCCACCACCGCCAGCCGCAGCATCACGCCAATCTGCGGCGCGCCAAGCCCGACCCCGGGCATTGCCTCCATCGTGTCAATCATATCGGTCCAGATCGCGCGGATCTCATCGGTGATCGCCTCGACAGGCGCGGCCTTCGTGCGCAGGCGTTTGTCAGGCCAGGGAATGCAGCGACGGATCATCGGGGAACCTCAAAAAAAACAGGGGTAAGCGCAGGGTTCACCGCCGGCCACAGATGTCGCGCCCGCTCAGTCCCGCGCGGATTCGCGCTTCAGCTTCACCATCTTGCGGGTGATCATCTGCCGCTTCATCGCGCCCAGATAATCAATGAACAGCTTGCCGTTCAGGTGGTCCAGTTCGTGCTGCGCGCAGGTCGCCCAGAGGTCATCGAATTCCTCTTCATGCAGCTTCCCGTCCAGCCCCAGCCAGCGCATACGCACCATCTTCGGGCGTGTCACCTGCGCGTATTGATCCGGGATCGACAGGCAGCCCTCTTCATGGGTGTTCATCTCCTCCGAGGTCCAGGTGATCTCGGGATTGATCAGCACCATCGGTTTTGCCGGCGCATCTTCTTCTTTGACGCAATCCATCACGAACACCCGCTGCAAGATGCCGACCTGCGGTGCGGCAAGGCCGACGCCGGGGGCATCATACATCGTTTGCAACATATCCTCGGCCAAAGCGCCAATCTCTGGGGTCACGGCCTCAATGGGGGCGCAGACCTTTTTCAGGCGCGGATCGGGATGAATCAGGATGTTTCGCAGTGTCATGGGGGTCAAATAGGCGATCCAAACGCGCTTCGCAACGGGTGCGTGCGTTTGGGGGTTGCACCCGTCGATTAGGGCGGCACACTGCGGCGGAAAATGAGGGAGGTGCATATGAATTTCGATGAAATCATCGACCGCCGCGGCACGCATTCGGCCAAATGGGACGCCATGCAGCCGGTTTATGGCGTCAGTCCGGATGACGGCATTGCGATGTGGGTCGCGGATATGGATTTCCGCCCCCCGCAGGCAGTGCAAGAGGCGCTGCAAAAGATGCTCGATCTGGGCGTCTATGGCTATTTCGGCGGCGAGGCAGACTATCTCGCCGCAATCCAGTGGTGGATGAAGACCCGCCACGGCTGGGAGATCGACCCCGCGCATGTGTTCACCACGCACGGCTTGGTCAACGGCACCGGGGTGTGTGTTCAGGCCTTCACCGAGCCCGGCGATGGCGTCGTGTTGTTCACGCCCGTGTACCACGCCTTTGCGCGGGTGATCCGCGCCGCCGGGCGCACGGTGGTGGAGTGCCCGCTGGTCGAGGTGGATGGCCGCATGGTCATGGATTTCGGCGCTTATGACCGCCTGATGACCGGGCGCGAGCGCATGGTGATCCTGTGTTCGCCACACAATCCCGGCGGCCAGGTCTGGACGCCCGAGGAACTGCGCGGTGTGGCCGATTTCGCGATCCGTCACGATCTGGTGTTGGTGTCCGACGAGATTCACCACGATCTGGTGATGCCGGGGCACACGCACACGGTGATGCCCCTGGTCGCGCCCGATATCGCGGATCGTCTGGTGATGATGACGGCGTCCACCAAGACCTTCAACATTGCCGGCAGCCACATCGGCAACGTGATCATCGCGGACCCGACGCTGCACGCCAAGTTCAACACGGTGATGTGCGCGCTAGGCCTGTCGCCCAACTCATTCGGCATGGAGATGGTCACCGCCGCCTACAGCCCCGATGGCGCGGCCTGGGTCGATGCGCTGAACCTGTATCTCGATGAAAACCGCCGGATCCTTGAAGAGGGCGTGTCGAAAATCCCCGGCATTTCGGTGATCCCGCTTCAGGCGACCTATCTCGTCTGGGTCGATTTCGCGAATACCGGGATGGATTGTGATGAGATCAAGCGCCGGGTCGAGAAAGACGCGCGCATTGCCGCCAACCACGGCGAGACATTTGGCAAGGGCGGCGAGAGCTTCCTGCGGTTCAACATCGCGACCCCGCGTTCGCGTGTGGTCGAGGCCGTGTCGCGCCTTCAGGCGGCGTTCAGCGACTTGCAGTGACGGGACGATGCCGGGGGGGTGCTCCGCCTCCGGCAAACGCCGCGGCCTTTCAGGTTGGCGTGGCCAGATACCCGGCGGGCGTGTCCCGCTCTTCGACATAATCGCGGATCTGACTGGTGCTCACCAGCGACTCGCGCTTGAAATCATAGGTCATCGTTTGCCCGTCTTCGCTGGCGGCAATGATCAGCGCGTGACTCAGGTGGCGCGGCCCGTCATAAATATCGACCAAACCCCGCAATTTCGGCACATGCTGCATATCGACCGTGAAACCGGTGTCGCCCAGCGTCAGGATCGGGTAGACCTGCTCCCCGACATGCACGCACAACCGCGAGCCCTTTCGCGTGGCGCGCTTTCGTGCCGTTTCAAGCCCGCGTCGGATGTCTTCAGGCAGATATTCCAGCATCATGTCCTCCGATTCCTTGAAAATCATGCTGGTCCGGGATGATGACAAAAACAAGTTGCAGGAGTGTAACACTCGGTCTTTTTTCACGATTTCCGCCCCGGTGTTCACTGCTGCACAGGCGTTGCGCGGTGCCGACGATTGAAAAGCACGTCAAGCGGACGACATCTAACCCAACACGGAGGGCCCCATGGGACAATTGGTAGACGGTCACTGGACCAACGAATGGTACGACACGAAAAGCACGGGCGGGGCGTTCAAGCGCTCAACGGCAGCCTATCGCAACTGGATCACCGCCGATGGCGCGGCGGGTCCGTCGGGCGAAGGCGGTTTCGCGGCGGAAAGCGGGCGCTACCATCTTTATGTCTCGCTGGCCTGCCCCTGGGCGCATCGCACCTTGATATTCCGCGCGCTGAAAGGCTTGCAGGACCACATCAGCGTGTCGGTCGTTCATCCTGACATGCTCGATCACGGCTGGGTGCTCAGCGCACATTATCCGGGTGCGACGGGCGATGACCTCTTTGGCCTGTCCTACGTCCACCAGCTTTATACCCGGGTTGATCCC